>JBDSPT010000206.1:0-3578 GCA_039930205.1 Opitutus sp.
TGAACGTCATCTTCCGGCTTCACTCCGGCACGTCGCGTGGAACCAAACGCCGCCAGCTTCGCGTGCTTTAGGCTTAGCTTCCTGGCCTCCGCAAAAAAAGAAATGTCCCGCGGATTTGATCCAGGAAATCCCCCCTCAATGTAGTCCACGCCGAAGTCATCCAGTTTTTTGGCAATCAGAAGCTTATCCGTGACCGAGAAGCTAATGCCTTCGCCCTGGGTACCATCTCGGAGTGTCGTGTCGTAGATCTTGACGGCGTTGCTCATGCGGAACGTCCACGTTTGCGCTCGATCGTTCGACTGGCAAGGGAGCTTTTTCGCCGACTTCTTTTCGGCCAATGGGGTGCGCCGCCCTCTCGAGGCCGACCGCCTCTTATCAATCGTTCACCGACCACCCAACAACTCACGGATCGATCACTCGAGCTTCGGCGGCCGTGAGCAACCGGTTTTGATTGCGGTGGAGATTCACGCCGACGCTCAACGCCTTGGCGATTCTCCCAGCTGGCGGGTAGAATTGACTGATTCTCCGTCGGTCGAGCGACCGATCGTCTGCCGCCGTTCCCTCCCTCGTCGCGTATGCAAAGCGTCAACACTTGCCGACAGAGTCATGGCGCTGATCCAGCTCGCGAGCCGCACGTGACCGTTGCGCTGAACCAAAGCCAACGCTGCCCTGCACGCTCGCTGTTACAGTTTCTTATCCGCCGCTGCCCGTCCCACAGAACGCGCGCGAGCGAGCTGCCTACGACGTCATTGCGAGATGCGCCGCGACAGAGCCATCCAGCTGGACGGCCACGGCACCGACTCGTTGGGGCTCTCGCTGTGACAGGTGAGGAGGCGCGGCCACAACTCCTCGTGGCGGCTCTGGAGAGCTGACCGTCATCGAACTGCCGCACGCGCCCACGCTCAAACCGCGAATCGCTCGATGAACTGGCGAATCTCGGCCGTTTCCGCCCGCAATTTATACTTCACGATCGGCAGCCGCTTCAGCGCTTCAAGACTCGGATGCGTAGGCTCGATCCCGATCGCCGACTTGATCGTTTCGGGAAATTTCGCCGGGCTCGCCGTCGCGAGCACGATATTCACGCGATCAGGATTGTGTTCCTTGAATGCACACGCGGTGTGCGGATCCACCACGTAGCCAAACTCGCGGTGGACTCGCTGGATGATTCCCGGAATTTCTTGGTCTGTGCAACGCGACGCCGAAAACGTGGCGCGGTCAAAATTTTCGAATCGATAACCGCCCGAACTCTTAAAGCTCTGCATGACTTCGCGAAGGCGTGACGCATCGCGTCCCAGGCTAAAATACAGGAACCGCTCGAAATTCGAAGCGACTTGAATGTCCATCGATGGCGCGAGACTCGGCTGCACATCGCTCACCCGATAGTCGCCGGTCGTGAAAAGCCGGTAGATGATGTCGTTTTGATTGGTCGCAACTTTGAAGCCGCGAATCGGAACGCCCATCTGCTGCAGCAACCACCCGGCGAGAACGTTGCCGAAATTTCCGGTGGGCACGACGAACTCAACATTGCCGCGATCCGGTTCGGCGATTCGCAACCACGCATACAGGTAATAGACGCACTGGGCCAACACGCGGGCCAGGTTGATCGAGTTGACGGCGGACAACCGGTGTTTGAGGCGAAACGCTTGATCCCCGAAAAGATCCTTTAGCGCGGCCTGCGCGTCGTCGAAGGTGCCGTTGACCGCGAGCGCGAACACGTTCGGCGCGCCCGTGCAGGTCATCTGCCGTTCCTGCAGGGGAGATACTCGACCGTCCGGATACAGGATGAAGATCGCAGTGCCTGGTTTGCCGAGCAGGCCGTGGATGGCGGCGGCACCCGTATCGCCCGAAGTAGCACCGAGCACGTTGATCGTCTCGTTGCGAACCGCGCACTGATGCTCGTAAAGATTGCCCAGCAGTTGAAGCGCGAAATCTTTGAATGCGAGGGTCGGCCCATGGAACAACTCCAGCACGTACAGGTTAGGGCCGAGCGTTTTGAGCGGCGAAATCGCCGGATCTGAGAACGTCGTGTATGAGCGATCGACGATTGCGCGAAGCGTGGTGGGATCGATGTCGTTCGCAAACACCCGGAGAAATTCGAAACACAATTCCGGATACGAGAGATTCTCGAACCGCTTCAGATCGCCGGAGAAATCCGGCAGCTTCTCCGGAAGATAGAGCCCACCATCAGGAGCCAGGCCCGTCGCAACGGCTTCAGAAAAGCGAACCGGCTGAGTCTGGCCGCGAGTAGATACGTAACGCATGGGCACGAACGCTGGGGTTCAAGGATTCCCGAAATGAGCGGGACTGATTGTCGCAATCTCCGCGAGAACGTTGGTCACATGCGGTCGAGCTCGAAGGCGCCGTGGGCTACACGCGCAGCTTCGTCCGCGCGATCGCGGGAAATAACCACTGAGATCTTGATTTCGGACGTGCTGATCAACTCGAGGTTGATGTCCACGCCGGCCAGCGCCTCAAACAACTTGGCGGCGACACCGCTGTGCGTGCGCATACCCACGCCAACAACGGATAACTTCGCGATGTTCTCATCGACGGCGACGTCGCCACCGATTTCTTTCAGAACGGGCGCGAGTGCTTTGATCGTCTTCGCCGTTTCCGTTTGCGGCACCGTGAACGTGAGATTTGCGACGCCTTGCCGGCCCACGTTTTGAACGATCATGTCGACGTTCACATGCGCTTGAGCCAGCGCGTTGAAAACCTTGGCGGCGGAGCCTGGTTTGTCGGCGATATTGCTCACGAGAACCTTGGCCTGGTCCTTGTCGACGGCGACGCCGCGGACGACGACCTTTTCCATGTAAACGACTTCCTGTTTCACGATTGTACCCGGGTTGTTGTTAAAGGAGGAACGAACTTCGAAAATGACATTGTACTTCGCCGCGAACTCGACGGAGCGCGACTGCATGACCTTGCTGCCAAGGGAGGCGAGTTCGAGCATCTCATCGTAGCTGATCTCGGTCAGCTTTTTCGCGGTCTTCACCACACGAGGATCAGCGGTGTAGACGCCGTCCACATCCGTGTAGATCTCGCACTTGTCGGCTTGAATCGCAGCCGCCAGAGCAATCGCGGTAAGATCTGAACCACCACGACCCAAGGTCGTGATTTGGCCGTCGTCATTGATGCCTTGGAAGCCAGCAACGATGATCACTTTGCCTGCGGCCAAGTCTTTCTCGAGCGGCTTGGAATTGATCGTCTTGATCTTCGCTTTGGTGTGGACCTCGTCGGTAAAGATTCCTGCCTGCGCTCCGGTGTAGCTGACGGCATCAACCCCGATACCGTGGAGTGCCATCGCCGTGAGAGCGATCGTTTCCTGCTCTCCGATCGAAAGCAGTTGATCCATCTCTCGTTCGCTCGGGTTGGCACAAACGGCTTTTGCGCGAGCAATTAACTCATTGGTCACTCCCGCGCGGGCTGAGACAACGACGACGAGTTCGTTGCCTTGATCGCGGAACGCTTTGATGCGTGCGGCGACATTTTTGATGCGGTCGACGTCACCCACCGAGGTGCCGCCATATTTTTGAACGATACGTGCCATGACAAAGGGTATCTATTCTCCGAATTCA
>JBDSPT010000207.1:0-3603 GCA_039930205.1 Opitutus sp.
CGAAGCCACCAAGACTCACGGCACGAACTGATTGTCGTTTACCTCTCTCCTCCAGCGCGCTCATCCGGGCGCGCTTTTTTTGTGCCTCCAACGAGCGTCAGCTCGCCGCGCCATCGCCTTCAGGAACGTCGCGTAACCAAGCCTTGAATTCACGAATTTGAGCGGGCGTGCCTAGCGTCAGAACGTCGTCCGACGCCAGTAGGGACTCGTCCGCGCTGGGGTTCAGGATCCGCACTCCCTGCCGGTGCACGCCCGCAATCTGAACTCCGAACGTTCGCGCGGGCGCCAGGTCGCCCAGGGTCCGGCCCGCCGCCGGGCTCCCCAGCGGAACTTCGATCGACTCCATCTGCACCTCTTCAAAATCCGAATCGGCGTCGACCAGACCTGAGACCGTCGAGAGAAATGCTTTCCCGCCGTTTACCTGCTCCGTCGTTCCCATCAAGAGAACGCGGTCCCGCGGATAAAGGACCGAGTCGGGCGCAGGGATCGGGATCATGAATCCCTGGCGCTCGATGCCGACGACCGAACAACCGAACTTCGCTCGGAGATCGAGTTCGGCGATTTTTTTTCCCTGCGCGTCTGCGAGATCCGGCAAGACACAGTCAATGATGTGCAGATTCCAGTCTCCATGGCGCTGCAGCCAGGGCGCAGTCGTGCCGGTCATCTTGTGCTCCGCTGAGTGCATTACCGCCTGAAGTTCGACCTCAAGATGGCTGTGCCAGTAAATGAGCTTCTGGCGAAACAGCAGAATCGCAATCAGCGCAACCAGGGCACTCGAAAGCAGGAGCCAACGCGCCGTGCCTTCGGTCGGGAGGAGCGTCGCGAGCCAGAGAAACAAACCCACGCCGGCGACGCCTTTGATCGCCGCTTCCACGGTCGGCGCAAGTTGTGCGGCTCGCGCCATTCCCGAGGTGGCGACCTGCGAATACATCAACGCCAGCGCCGAGAGATTTCTCCAAATCGCAACAATCGGCGCGAGCAGGAGGAGCGCCAATGCCGTCCAAAAAAAGATTTCCGGTCCGCGCGGGAAAAGCCAGTCACGACCCAACCAACGCTCCACGGCGGACAGCATCTGTCCGGAAAAAACCAGTACGCCGCTCACCAGCATAATCTCGACCCCGACCTGGATGAACCGCTTTCGGCTGAGTTGCCAAAGTCGATTTCGCCTCTGCCGCTCGAGTACTCGTTCGAGCCGGCGATGGTAGTACCGCAACCAGTCGCGTAGCCAGCGCGGCTGCCGCGCCACCAAGTAGTCGGCGATTACGTCTGAGCGGCGGGTCAGCCACGGGGAAACCAACGTGGTCAGCAACGACACTCCCACCGCCAAGGGATAAAATTTCGGCGGCACCACCGCCGCACCGACGCCGAGTTGCGCGATGATGAAGGAAAATTCACCGATCGGTGTCACGCCCACTCCCGTTCGGAGCGCGTCGCGCAAGGGCGTCCCGATCAACGTCAACGCGAGCGTGGCGGCGAACGGACGCGCTAGCAGTGTGAAAGCCGCCACTCCCACGATCAGTCCCAGCCCATCGCGCATTTCCCGCGGATCGATCTGCATGCCAATAGCCACGAAAAAGACGGCGCTAAATATGTCGCGCATCCCTTCGAACGTTCGTTCGACCTGATTACGGTGCGCCGTCTCGGCGACGATCGTGCCCAGAAGAAACGCTCCGAGCGCGAGCGAGTAACCCGCGCGTTGCGCCACAAAAGCCAACCCGAACAGAAGCGCGGCAATTCCCAAAGTCTGCAGCTCCTCGTCCGCCGCGATGCTCATCCGGCGAAGTAACCAGGGCACCAGCAAGAGCCCTCCGACGCCCGCCAGCGCCACGAACGCCGCCAGCACGCCCAAAGTGTCTCCCATGGATGTCGCCGGTTTCCCGCCGACGCCGCCGAGTTGCACGTACGAGTTGAGCACGGTCAGCATCACCACTGCGACGACGTCCTCCAACACCGCGATGCCCATCGCCAATTGAGCCGAACGCTCGTGAGTTTGCCCCGTCTCCTGGAGGATCTTGCTGATGATCGCCGACGAAGAGACCATCAGCATCCCGGCGAGGAAGAGGCTCTCCGTACTCGTCCATCCCATTGCCGCACCCAGCAAACGCGTCAGGTAGTAAACGAGGACGGATCCCACCATCGCAGCCAACAACAACGAAAGCCCGAGCCGGCGCAGCTTTCGCAAGCTGAGTCGCATGCCAATCGAGAACATCAGGAAAACCAGTCCGAGCTGGGCCAGCGTCTCGATCCGCTCGGGATCCGACACGAGCGAAAACGGAGGCGCGTACGGACCGACGACCATCCCCGCGACGAGGAAGCCGACGATGACCGACAGGCCCATGCGCTGACAGATCCATCCCATCAGCCCCGCGACGACAAGGATCACTGCAAGATCTTGAATGAAGTGAATCCCGTGCATGCGCCTCTCAGTCAAAAGACGCGGTCAATGGTGCCGCGGGTCAACTCATTCGTTCCACTCCGCTTTCGCGCAACTCAGCCGAATTTAGGATTCGGATATGCCTTCCGCGAGCGTTCTCATCGTTTCTCACTCGGACCAGGACCATTTCCCTCGTTGACACTCCGAGAGGCCGCCGATTCGTTTCCCTAGGCGGAGCCGCCAGCCCCCACACGTAAAACATGGCCAACTTCCTCGGTTATTTCTCGAACGACATCGGCATCGACCTCGGCACCGCCAACACCCTCGTTTACGTCAAAGATAAGGGCATCGTTCTTCGGGAACCTTCCGTGGTCGCACTCGACACGGTCACGCGCAAAGTTCGCGCCGTCGGCGACGAAGCGAAACGAATGCTCGGTCGTACTCCCGGCAACATTACAGCGATCCGCCCGATGAAGGACGGCGTCATCGCCGACTTCGATGTCACCGAAGCGATGTTACGCTATTTCATCGGCAAGGTGAGCACCTCGTTCCGCGCTCCACCGCGCGTGGTGATCGCCATTCCCTCCGGCATCACGGCGGTTGAAAAACGCGCTGTGATGGATTCCGCCACCCACGCCGGCGCGCGCAAAGTGATCACGATTCCGGAGCCAATGGCCGCCGCGATCGGCGTGGGCCTCCCCATCGATGAACCGGCCGCGAACATGATTGTGGACATCGGCGGTGGCACGACCGAGATCGCCGTGATTTCGCTGAACGGCATCGTGTTCTCAAAATCGATACGCGTCGCCGGTGACGAGCTCGACACCGCAATCATCAATTACATGAAACGCGCCTACAATCTTCTCATCGGTGAACGCACCGCGGAAGAGATCAAGGTGCGCGTCGGATCCGCCTATCCGTTGGAAGAAGAACTGACGATGGAAGTGAAAGGCCGCGATTCCGTCGCCGGTCTGCCGAAAACAATTCACATCACCTCGCAGGAAATCCGCGAAGCGCTGGCCGACACCATCGCCGCCATCGTCGACGCAGTGCGCGTCACGCTGGAACGTTGCCCGCCTGAACTCTCCGCTGACTTGGTGGACCGCGGCTTCGTTATGGCCGGCGGCGGCGCCTTGATTCGCGGCATCGACAAGTTGCTCAGCGAGAAGACCGGTTTGCCCGTCACGATTTCGGATGATCCGCTTTCAGCGGTCGCGAACGGGACGGGT
>JBDSPT010000208.1:0-4070 GCA_039930205.1 Opitutus sp.
CCACAAGGTGAACGCGTGGGCAGAGACGGAACCTGAGCGCAAGCCGGCGTGCGGCTTGCAGAGCGGAGCCTACTTCGATTCGCCAGGAGCGGCGGGACGTTTCGCGATCGCGACGTAGTCGCGTTTCACCGGACCGACGTAGATCTGACGCGGACGGTAGATGCGACCTTTGGGATTCGACGCGACTTCCTTCCAGTTCGCGATCCAACCCGGTGCGCGACCGATCGCGAAGATCACCGTGAACATGTCCGTCGGGATGCCGAGCGCCCGCATGATGATGCCGCTGTAGAAATCAACATTCGGATACAGCTTACGCGAAACGAAGTAATCATCCTTCAGCGCCGCCTGCTCGAGATTTTTCGCGATTTCAAGGAGGGGGTCTTCCTTGCCCAGCTTCTTCAGCACCTGGTCGCACGCTTTGCCGATGATTTTGGCGCGAGGGTCGAAATTCTTGTATACCGCATGGCCGAATCCCATCAGCCGCTTGGCCTTGCTGCCCGATTTTGCTGCGGCGATGAAACGTGAACCATCGTCACCCTCGTCGTGGATGCTCTGCAGCATCTGCATGACCGCGGCATTTGCTCCGCCATGCAAAGGACCAGACAACGCACAGATACCAGCCGCCAGGGACGTGAACAGATTTGCGCCGCTCGAACCCACCATCCGCACGGTCGAGGTGCTGCAGTTCTGCTCGTGGTCGGTGTGCAACAAGAGGAGCAGGTTGAGGGCGTGGCTCACCTCGGGGATCGACTTATGATCCTTGTACGGCTCCGAAAACATCATGTGTAGGAAGTTGTCGCAGAACGGAACGTCCTTGGGATGGATGTACGGGAGACCGTTGCGGTAGCGGTAGATCATCGCCGCGATTGTGCCAATCTTCGCCATGGCCATCGCCGCGGCCAAATCGAAGTTTTTCAAATCCTGCTCAAAATTGTTTGTCGCGAGCTTCGAGTAATGTGCTGCCAGCGAGCTCACGATCGAGGTCAGCATGGCCATTGGCGGCGCGTCTTTCGGGAATCCGTCGAACACGCGCTGCATCTGCGTTTCGACTGCCGCGTTCTTCCGCAACAGCTGGCCGAAATCGTTCCGCTGCTTCTTACCCGGCAGTTCGCCGTAAATTACCAGGTACGCCGTCTCCACAAACTCTGAGCTATGCGCGAGCTGGTCGATCGGATAGCCACGGTGCCGAAGCACGCCATTGTCGCCGTCCAGATATGTGATCGTGCTCTCACATGAGCCCGTGTTGCCGTACCCTTGGTCGAAGGCGATATAGCCCGAAGCGGAGCGCAACGCGCGCGTGTCGACGGCCTTCTCGCCTTCAGAGCCGACCATGACCGGCAGGGGGAAATCTTTGTCGTCGATGCGAAGATTCGCGGTGGAGGCCATGGTCGCACAACCGAAGCTAAAAGTGCGCTGCACGCAAAGCAAAGTTGCCGACGAATCAGAAACTTGCGCCGGAATTAGACCGG
The DNA here is from genome assembly GCA_039930205.1 of Opitutus sp. Taxonomy (GTDB): domain Bacteria; phylum Verrucomicrobiota; class Verrucomicrobiia; order Opitutales; family Opitutaceae; genus Opitutus. Next base: position 1,470 of record JBDSPT010000208.1, read on the forward strand.
CTCCGCTTTGCCTTAAGAATTGCTGGCCGTAACGGCCGCGAGCGTCGTGAAATTCCGGTAGATCTGCAGCCCCTTCGCCTGACTCTTCTCGGGGTGAAACTGCGTCGCGAAACACCGCCCTCGTCCGATCGCAGCCGTGAACGGACCGCCGTAATCGCACTCGGCCAATACCAACGAGGCATCGCGCGGCACGCAGTGGAAACTGTGCACGAAGTAAAACGCTTCACCTTCCTGCGTCAGCGCAGTGGCGAGGGGTGAATGCGGCTGACGGAAGGTCACCGTGTTCCAACCCATGTGCGGGATTTTGTAGGCCGCGGGTCGCCGGAACCGTTCAACCTGGCCGGGGAAAATTCCCAACCCGATCACACCCCCTTCTTCTGATCGCTCGAACAGTGCCTGCATCCCTAAACATACCCCAAGGAACGGGCGATCCGCAGCGATCCATGTCCGCACCGTCTCATCGAGTTTCGTTGCTCTTAACGAAGCGACGCAATCGCGCAACGCCCCGACTCCAGGAAGTACGAGACCGCTCGCGCCACTCGCCTCGACGTCGGCCGGCGTTTGCACCACCCGCGGTGATGCACCCACCGCTTCCAGCGCTTTCGTGACGCTGCGGAGATTGCAAATGCCGTTGTCGATAACAGCGATGGTCGTGGCTGAAGTCATCAGGAGAGCGCGACGTTATCCGGTCGCAAAGGAAGCCGTCCGGCAACGACCGGCCTTACAGTTTCCCTTTGGTACTCGGTAGCAAGTCGGCTGCGCGCGGCTCGATCTGTGTCGCCGCGTCCAGCGCGCGCGCAAGGCCCTTGAAGATCGCCTCCGCTACGTGGTGCGGCTCTTCGCCATAAATCAGCTGAACATGTAGATTCGCACCCAACGCATTGCTGAACGCCCGACAAAATTCCTTCACCAGCACGATGTTGAAATCGCGGACAAACATCGTCGGCGCTTCGGCAGCGTAGACCAAGTGCGGTCGACCACCCACGTCCACCACGACGCGAGCGAGTGATTCGTCCATGGGAAGCAAAAAGAATCCGTAACGACGGATGCCGATTTTATCGCCGAGTGCTTCCTTGAATGCCTGACCGAGCACCAAGCCCACATCTTCCACCGTGTGATGATAGTCCACGTCGGTGTCGCCTTTGGCTTTGATCATCAGATCGAACAAGCCGTGCTTGGCGAACAACGTCAGCATGTGATCGAAAAACGGCACTCCCGTTTCGATTTGCGCGACGCCACGACCATCGATCGCGAGCGTTAAAGTGATATCCGTCTCCGCCGTGGTGCGGGTGACAGTCGTTACGCGTTGGGAAGTGTCTTTTGCCATGCGTCGAGGGTTTGGTGAAGAACGAGCATCTCGTCGTCCGTGCCGACGCTGATGCGGAGGAAGGAAGCGGTCAAGGCATGGCTCGCGAAGTACCGCACCAACACCTTTCGCGCGAGCAGGAAGTCATACGCCGACTTCGCCACGATCGCACCTGTTTCGCCGCCCGCCGTCTTCGGCTCGGTGAAAATGAAGTTCGTCTGCGAGGGGTACGTGAACCACTCCGCATTCTTGAATCGGTGCAGCGAAGCATCGCGAGTCGCTTTGATCCTCGCGACGACCTGCGCGTAATAGGCGCCGTCCGCCACGGCGGCCACCGCCGCTATTTGAGATAGCCGGTTCACATTGTAGCTGTCACGAACTCGATCGAGCACGTCGATCACCTCGGGATGTGCGAGCGCGTAACCGACCCGAATCCCCGCGAGCGCATAAGCCTTCGAAAGCGTGCGCACAATGACGAGATTCGGATAGCGCGCCAAAAGGGGGAGCGCCGTCTCCTGCGCGAATAATGCGTAAGCCTCGTCCACGACCAGCAGACCACGGTAATTGGTCAGGACTTGTTCCAATTCAGCGTTCGTGAACGGGGCGCCGGTCGGGGCGTTGGGCGAAGTCAGAAAAAAGATCGGCGCAGTCGACTGGGATATCCGCTCGACCGGCAGACGCATCGCGCGATCGAAGTCGATGGTGGTGTAGTGACCGTTCTGGATTTCAATGAGGATGGGATAAAGCGAGTAGCTGGGAAACGTGAAGCCCGTGCCGCTCTCCGCCGAACAGTAGGCGCGCACGAGCAGATTCAGGATGTCATCCGATCCATTGCCGACGACCACCTGCGCATCCGTGACTCCGTGTAGTTTGGCGAGCTCGGCTCGAAGCGGACCACTCTTCGGATTTGGATACAGCCGCAACGAAGCTCCGTCAGCACCCAGGTCTCGCTTGATCGCTTCCCCGACACGGGGACTCGGTGGATAGGGACACTCGTTGGTGTTGAGCTTGGTCCAACCCGAGTCCGTCGGCTGCAGCCCAGGCGTGTAAGCGCGCAACTTCGCAACGTGCGGCAGAGCAGGAGGAATCAATCCAGACATCTCCCGATCGCCGCAAAATCGAGGCCAACTCGCAAAGACATAATTTCAGTGGGGCGGCTCGACGCCACATTGACTGAATTTAAAATCGTTGCCTGGACCAACCAGCCTGGCGCCACCACCGGCCGATCACTGCAGCCGGATCTTGACCGAGCGGCCGTGGGCATCGAGGTGCTCCATTTTCGCAAACGCGGCGAC
>JBDSPT010000209.1:0-4178 GCA_039930205.1 Opitutus sp.
CAACGTGATCGTCAGATTGGTGGTGACAAGAATGCCCGTCAGCCGCGCGGGTTTGCCAACCGGCCCCTGCACCTCCATATCCGCGGTGCAGCGAAACGAATACACACAGGTCCCCACCTCCGGCGGCTTCAGCTTCGGCATCTCGGGCGGCGGATTCTTTGGGTCGAAGGTTCGCCACGTCACCTTGGGCGCTTGAACGGAAACCGTGACTCCGCTGTCGACATCGTCCGCTCGGACGAAGACGGAGGTCAGCATCAAGGCCCCGACCATCCAGAGTGGTTTCATGCGTACGAGTTGGCCCCGTTTCGTTTCGACGCAAGGACCGGGGATTTTTCTTTGCGGGAACATAACGTCACCAATGTCACGAATCTGCCGGTGGTGCGTCAATCCGCCGACTCACTCCAACCCCACCTCCTTCCATGAAACTCTGCGTCGCATTCGTCAGCGTTCTCCTCGGCCTGAGCGCCTCCTCGTTCGCCCAACCCGCTCCGGCAGCGGACGCTTCGACCCTTCCGCCGAAACCGCGCAGCTATCCGTTGTCGCCCGAAGCCGTCGCGAAGGACGGGGTGCCTCACGGGAAACTCGAAGGGCCGTACGAGTTGAAGAGCCAGATCATCCCGCACACGGTGCGCCGCTACTGGATCTTCGTGCCCGCCCAGTACTCGGCCGAGAGCCCGGCTAATCTCCTCGTGTTTCACGACGGCCAGCGTGCGCTCAACCCCAAGGGGCCGCTGCGGGTCGACGTCGTTTTGGAGAACATGATCCACCAAAAGAATATTCCCGTGACCATCGGGGTGTTTGTGACTCCCGGCAATTCGAGTGACGTATACCCGGACAATCTCGGGATGAGTAATCCGAATCACCGCGCGCAGGAGTACGATGCGATGAACGACGACTACACGCGGATGTTGCTCACCGAGCTGCTGCCGGAGGTGACCAAGAAGTACAAAGTATCCGACGATCCCGAGCGCCGGGCCATTGGTGGAACCAGCAGTGGCGGAATCGCCGCGTTTACGGTGGCTTGGAACCGGCCTGATCAGTTTCGCAACGTGCTGAGCATGATCGGGAGCTTCACGTCGATCGGGTACCGACCCGCCAAGGACGGCGCTCCCATGCTGCCAGGCGGTGATCTGTACCCGACCTTGATCCGGAAGACTCCGATCAAGCCGCTGAAGGTTTTCCTGCAAGACGGCTCAAACGATCTCAGCAACGCGCATGGCAACTGGTTTCTCGCAAACCAGCAGATGCTCTCCGCCCTTGAGTTTGCGAATGCCAACGCGGACCTCCGCAAGGTCGAGGGGCCTCGCTACCGCATCAATCACGTATGGGGCGAAGGCGGCCACTCGGATGACCACGGCGGCTCAGTATTGCCCGATATGTTACGCTGGATCTGGGGTTCGACGGCCCAGTAGGGCGCGGTCTCAGACCGCTTAGAGATGTTGCATCCGGAACTCCGGAACGGCGGGAAATCTGAAAAGGCGGGTTACGTAGCAGCAGGCCTCTGCGCCTGCTGAAATCGCATCAATAAAAACGTCATGCGCGAAGGCCTGCCGCTACGTTCCAAGTCAGAGTTTGCCATCTGCGTCCTCGGTCCAATCTGCGGTTTGATTCAGCCTTTGGAGTGCGGGCCGTCAAGCCGCCACACTCCAGATCCCGGCATTCACGGAGGCACGTCGCATGTTGCCGACTCCACCACACTCCCTCAGCTCGGCGGCTGATAACGGAGCGACTGCGCGAAGCGCTTGATCCGAGGGAGAAGGTACCGCGAGGTATCGAACGAAACCAGCACTCGCGAGGCGCGGCCCACGATCTGATCGCGTGCGACCGTGCCGAAAAAGCGCGAATCAAAGCTGTTGTCGCGGGAGTCGCCCATCATGAAGTACTCCTTTGCTCCCATGGTCACGGGCCCGAAACTACGCAGCGCGTGACGACTCGGCAACGCGAGGACGAGATGATCCACGGCACCGAGGTGCTCGATCGCGACGACCGGCCTTTGATCTTCGAAGATGTCCCGCTGAAACGCGCGCGCATCCAGCACCGAGTAAGTTTGCGGCGTGCCGTTAACCAGCAGCCCATCGTTGCGTAGCTCGATGACATCCCCGGGTAAACCGATCACGCGTTTCACCAGCCGCGTGCCATCTTTCGGTGAGAAGCAGACGGCGACGTCTCCGCGCTGAGGATTTCCCCATTGCGAAAGATGCATCGTGGTGAACGGCACCTTCAGGTCGTAGGCGAGTTTGTTCACCAGGACCAAATCACCTTCGAGGATCGTCGGCTTCATCGAGCCGGTGGGAACCCAGTTCCAGTCGATCACCGCGGATTTCACGGGAGCGACAATCAGAAAGAGCAGGCCGAGCGGTTTCACCCACTCACGCCACAGTGTTTTCAAAAATGGTTTCATAGGATTAGCCGGTAAACCGAAAGCCTGTTCAACCTCGACCCGCGTACAACGTCGGTGCAGCCCGGCGGCTGATCTTCGGCGACGAGCGGCGCTTAACGAGGCTGAGCGTGACGCCTCCGAACGGTTCCTTTCTTGGCTTTCGCTGGCGAAACGCCTTTGTTCGGGCCCGATGCGTTACTTCACCCTTGCCCTGATTATTCTACTCGGCGCCACCGCGCCCCTTCACGCGAGAAAGCCGCTGATTGGCGGCCCCAAGACCATCGCGCTCGACGCGAACGGGGAGGTTTCGAAACAGGTGGTCAAAGCGCAGATGGGGATGGGCGGGTACTTGAAAGGCGCGAAGCAGATCGCGGTGCCGTTGATCGCTGTCGCGTTCGAAAGCTCGGCCGAGGCCGCCGTGAGCAACCGGTCGACGGGCGCGTCGATGGTGACAACTTCATCCAAGAGTCTCAAGCTGCGGCTCAGCCTCGACGAAAAGGTCATGCAGTCGATCTGCGACGAGCTTCAGGCCCTCGTGGAAAAAGATCTGCAAGCGGAAGGTTTCGAGATCCTGCCCGCCACCACCATCGACCAGGAGCCGCGGTGGCTCGGCATTAAAAAAGACGAGCCCACGGGCGTGGAAGTGAAGGACAACTTCATGTCTGGCTTCGCCGGCAACAGGACCAGGAACATCTGGTACACGGCCGGTCAACGCCCACTCTTCGGCACCGGTTCGACGGGGGCGTTGAGTGAGCTTTCTCCTCTGATCCGCACCGCGCGCGAGAAGAAGATCTCCCTCCTCTTCTACCGTTTCAAAGTTCAGTTCGCCGACGTCGACGCCAATAAAGGTGTCTTCTTCAGCTCCATCAAGGGCGAGAACGTGCTCCACATGGTGAGCGCCGATTGCGCCGTCTTTACGCCAGACCACACGTTGGGCGGCATGCTCAAGCTGCAGGACAACATCACCGCGGGCGCTGACTATGTGCAGTCGATGAAAGGCGCGTCGGGCGAAGGCAACTACCTCATCGTGGCGGATCCTCAGCGGTACTCGGCGGATGCCCTTCGCCTGATTCACGCGATGTCGAAGCAGTTCGCGCACGCGCTCCGCGCGGCGCAGTAACCCAAGTCAAGATCGGTAGCCCTGCGCCTCGCTCCTTCTGGCCAGGATGTAGCGTACGTCGTCCCGTTTGTACGGACGGCAGTGAGGCGGTCACCTATCATACCTGGGCGGCCGACACCGCTCAGGGCTCTTGGGAAATGCGTGACGATGGGGTATTGACCTTCCTCGGCGCCGACGGTGACGCGCTCAAGCGCTATCGGATTCCGCCGCCGAGTGGTTCGAGTATCGCGTCGATGCTCGCTGCAGCGAAATGAACCGCGACGGACACGAAGTCCGGCAACTTTCAATCGATCCACCAACTTACCGCGTGATCATCCCACCGTGTCTCACTGTTATGATATGTTTGCCTCTTGGCTCATTAGGTCCCGCGGTTCAGAAATGGGTGCAGATAGAGATTATAGACTAAGCTGCTATATAACACTCCTCTCCACTCCAGCTGAATACCTACGGTCGACCGATGAACACTAAATCAATGCCTCCATCCTGTATGATTTGTAAATCGTCCCCCCTCGTCGCGATCACGCTCCTGCTTAGTTCAACACTAAGTTGCGCGGCCGCAGAACCTCGCGTCGAAGAAAAGATCGTCGGTCCGGCATATGAACAGGTTACGATCTACACGCTCAGTCCGACCGGGATGCATCTCGGCACCATGTCGGCAAAAGGAAGTCGCTTTGTAGT
>JBDSPT010000210.1:0-11088 GCA_039930205.1 Opitutus sp.
CACTCAGCGTTCGTTGGACGGTTGGAATAACAACTGTCTCAAACGACGATGGCTTGGTTTGCTTTGCCGTCGGCCGTCGAAAATAACGAGGAACCTGCCCCGGTTGTGTGGTCGTCCGCAATCGCACCTTCGACGCTGGCAGAACCGTGGCTGCCACCCGAACGCGAGCACTGTATCAATCGCGGTGCGACGCCGTGTGCCGTCCTACAGAACCAGGTTATCGATCAGCCGGACCTCGTCGATCCAGACGGCAATCGCCATCATGCAGTTCCCCGGAACGATGTCTTTGGTGGTCTCCATCGTCCGAGGATCGACAATCGTCACATAAATGACGCGAACGCGCCGCCGCTCACCGAGAATATGCGTCGCCTCCGCCACCAGGCGATCCGGACTCCGGACGCCGGCTTCCACCATTTCCCTGGCCCGCTTCAACGCGGCGTAGATCGACAGAGCTTCCTGCCGCATCGTGGGCGTGAACTCCTTATTGCGCACTCCGGCGGCCAGACCGTCCGGTTCACGCACCGTCGGGACCACGATGATCTCCACCCCGATCTCCAGGTCCTCGCACATTTTTCGAACAACGGCGGCGCGTTGGGCCGTCTTCTGGCCGAAGAACGCATAGTCCGGGCGAATGATGCTGAAGAGCTTTGCCATGAGCGTCGCCACTCCTCGGAAATGCGTCGGACGTGAAGGGCCACAAAGGTACCGGCTGATCCCTTCCTCACTGACGTAGCTAGAAAACCCACGCGGATAGATTTCATCGTTGGTCGGGGCGAACACCGCGGTTGCGCCCGCCGCCTCGCACAAGGCGAGGTCGGCTTCCAACGATCGCGGATAATTCGCCGTGACTTCATTCGCGGGAAACTGCAGTGGATTGACAAAGATCGAGACGATCATGGCGTCCGCCGTGGCCGAGGCGGCTCGGATGAGGCCTTCCTGCCCGGCATGCAGCGCGCCTTGCGTGGGAACGAGCGCAATCGTTTTCCCCTCGAGGTTCAGCGAGGCCGCCAACAAGCGCATCTGTGCAACCGTTTCGATTTTTTGCATGGGGCTGGTGGGGTTAGCCAACGACCAGGCTTGAACAAACCCCCGGTGCAAGGTTTGTTCAAGTTTTTCGCCGTCATGATCCGCATCAACGAAAACTACTCGAAGCTCAAGGCCTCCTATTTGTTCACCGATATCGCGAAACGCGTGACTGCGTTTGTCGCCGCCCATCCCGCTAAGCCGGTCATCCGGCTGGGCATCGGCGACGTGACCGAGCCGCTGCCCGCGGTCTGCGTCCAGGCGTTGCACGCCGCGACCGACGAGATGGCACAGCGCGCCACCTTCAAGGGCTACGGTCCGGAACAGGGCTACGCGTTCCTGCGCGAAGCCGTCGTGCAGAACGAATTTGCGCCCCGCGGATGCGCGATCGAAGCCGATGAGGTCTTCGTCTCCGACGGCTCGAAGTGCGACTGCGGCAATATCCAGGAGATCTTCGCGCGAGATCTGCGCCTCGCCATTCCGGATCCCGTGTATCCCGTTTACGTCGACACGAACGTCATGGCGGGTCGCACCGGCGCCAACCTCGACGGCCGCTACTCCGGCATCACGTATTTGGATTCCACCCCGGGGAACGGTTACGTACCGGCCGTCCCAAATACGCCCGCCGATCTTATTTATCTGTGCTTCCCCAATAATCCGACCGGCGCTGTCGCCACCCGAGCACAGCTGACGGAGTGGGTCGCGTACGCAAAGCAGCACCGGGCGATCATTCTCTTCGACGCGGCGTACGAAGCGTACATCCGCGATCCGCAGATTCCGCACAGCATCTACGAAATCGACGGCGCGCGTGAGGTCGCCATCGAATTTCGGAGCTACTCCAAGATCGCTGGTTTCACCGGCACGCGCTGCGCGTTCACGGTCGTGCCGAAGTCGCTGAAGGCGTGGGATTCCGCCGGCAACGAGCAATCGGTGCACGCGCTCTGGAATCGCCGCCACACGACCAAGTTCAATGGGGTGGCTTACCCAATCCAAAAAGCAGCAGCCGCAATTTACACCGATGCCGGCAAGGCTCAGACGAAAGCACTCACGGATTTCTATCTGGCGAACGCCGCGCTGATCCGCGCCGCCGTGATCAAGCTCGGGTTTACGTGCATCGGTGGCGACAACGCGCCGTACATCTGGGTCAACACGGGTCGCGATTCGTGGGAATTCTTCGATCTCCTGCTGAACAAGGCCCAAGTGGTCTGCACGCCCGGGGCAGGTTTCGGGAAATGCGGCGAAGGTCACGTGCGTATCAGCGCATTCAACTCGCGCGAAAACGTCATCGCCGCATTGGATCGGATCGCCGCCGCCTTGAAGTGAGGCGCGGCCGTTACCGCCCTAACCCATGTTCGGCAGGTCGGAAGCGCGCGTCGGTCAAGGTGCCTAAAAACGCCACCAGGGACCGCTGATCTTCCGCGCTCAAGCCGAGTCCGGAATCGGGATGCTTCGGCAGGTTCGGATCCAGCGAGGAAGCACGCTTCACGCCGTGATCATAGTGCGCCACCACGTCCTCCAAGGTCGCGGAACTCATACTGAAACGTGCCTGAGAACGGGGCGGATCTCCTTACGTTGAAGGCAGAAGCCTCCCTCGTGGCGAGGCGCTTGCGCGTGCTCGAACGCCTGGATTCGCCGCACGGCAATGTGAGGAGATCCGTCCACGGTGCGCCGGAGCTCGGCGAAGACCGGCACAACTCCGACCACCTTCAAGGCAACCATCCCCATCCAAAGTCAGCCGAGCGGTGCGAGACCGTTGCGGGTGGACAAAAACGCTCCCATGTTGGAAGGCTGAAATAATGAGAATTCTTCGAGTTGGTCTGCGCCCGTTTTCCACTCGGATGCGTCAACCCGGAAGCCCCTAGTTTTTCGCCGCCACTCCGCTACCCATGACCCCTCCCTCTTCCAGCTCCGGCCCGTTCATCTCCACCCGCCGGCCGATTTCCCGGCGGCGGTTTCTTCAGGGCGCCGGGATCGCGATGGCACTGCCATTTCTGGATTCGATGCTGCCCACCTTCGCGCGTGGTCAGTCGTCCTCACCGCTTGCGCCGACCGCCCGGCCCCGTCGGATGCTGGGAATCTGTAACAACTTGGGGCTCCTCCCGGATCTGTTTTTCCCCACGGGAACAGGTCGGGACTATTCACCTTCGCCCTATCTCGAGCTACTGAACCAGCACCGCAACGACTTCAGCGTGTTCAGCGGCGTGTCCCACCCCAACGTCGACGGCGGCCATCCCGCCGACATCTGCTTTCTGACCGCGGCCCCGCACCCCGGCAGCAGCTCGTTCCGGAACACCATCTCGCTGGATCAGTACATCGCGGAACGCATCGGCATTCTGACCCGGTTTCCTTCGCTCACCCTCGGCGTGAACACCCGCACGCGCAGCCTCTCGTGGACGGGCACGGGCGTGGCCATCCCGCCGGAAGACAAGGCCGCGGAGGTCTTCAAACAACTTTTCGTCCAAGGCACTCCCGCCCAGATCGAGGCGCAGATCCGCCAGTTGGATACCGGTCGGAGCATCCTCGATGCGATCGCGGATCAAACGAAGGATTTGGAGCGTGGTGTCACGGCCCGCGACCGCGACCGGCTCGACCAGTACTTCACGAGCGTGCGCGATCTCGAGAGCCGGCTGCAGGCTTCGCGCGGGTGGGAACGGAAGCCCAAGCCCGTCGTGAATGCCCCCGTTCCCGTGGACCCGGCCAGCCCCGCCGCCTACATGGAGAAAGTGAAGGTGATGTACGATCTTGCGCGGCTCGCCTTCGAGACCGATTCAACCCGCTCGATCACCTTGATGCTGGATAGTGTCGCCACGCCCGTGCTGGAAATTCCGGATACGCGGATCACCGATGGCTATCATAACCTTTCCCACCATGGCAAATCGGAGGACAAACGCGCGCAGTTGAAGACGATCGACGAGTTGCACATGAAGCTCCTCGCCAGTCTCATCCAGGACCTGAAAGCGGTGCGGGAGGAGGAAGAGTCACTCCTTGACCGGACAATGGTGCTCTACGGTTCAAATTTCGGCGACGCGAACCAGCACGTCTGCACCAACATGCCAACGATTCTGGCCGGAGGTGGTTTTCGTCATGGGCAGCATCTCGCATTCGACACGACGAGAAATTATCCGCTGCCTAATCTATTCGTCTCGATGTTGCAACGGATGGGCCTGGAAGAACACAGCTTCGCGTCGTCCACCGGCACGATGCGCGGCTTGGAAGCGATTTGACCATTCCGTCCGGGACAAACGCTCCGGCGGAATGCTGGAAAGCCAACCCCCTGAAGATTTTTGATTCGAATGACTTTCTATCGCTCTAATGGACCTGGGCCCGTGACCTGCGACCGCCTGGCACGCAGGTGGTCGATCAGCTGGACGTGCTGCTTTTTGTTGCTGTCGGTTTCGAGAGTCGAGGCCTCGGGACTGGCCAGCCCGGAGGACTTTACGGATCGGTACTGCACGAGTTGTCACGATGACGTCGAAAAAAAGGGCGGTCTCGATCTCGGCTCCCTCACCTACCAGCCCAACGATCCGACGAATCTCCAGACGTGGATCAAAGTGCACGACCGCCTCGCCGCCGGTGAGATGCCACCCAAGGAAAAGCGCCGCCCCAACCCGGAGCGCGTCGCGGCCTTCATCGATGAGATCGCCACGACGGTCACCGGTTTTGAGCAGGAGGGCACCGCGCGCGATGGTCGCGCCATGCGCCGCCGCCTCAACAGCTACGAATACGAGTACGCGCTGCAGGATCTGCTGCACGCACCGTGGCTGCAGATCCGCGGTCAGTTCCCCACCGACGGCGAAGCTTACCGCTTCAACAAGGTCGGGGCGGCGCTCGACGTTTCACACGTCCACATGTCCCGGTACATCAGTGCGGCGGACTATGCGATGCGCCAGGTCCTCACCGTCAAACTCGAGCGTCCGCCCACGGCGGTGCAACGCCACTACGCCCGAGATCAGCGCACCCTCACGAGCCTGTTTACCGCGAACATCTTCAACTCGTCCCCCGACCGCATGACGTATCCGGTAAATGGCCGCGAGCCGCAGCCGGAGGTCCGCGCGCGCAAGGCACCGGTCACGGTGGGCGCCGCCGATCCGGCCCTTCGCGATCAGGAGGCCGTGGGCTGGGTGTCGAGCAACTACGTCACGGGATTCAGTTATCGATGGGATGGCTTCCGCGCCCCCGTCGCCGGACGCTACCGCGTTCGGTTTAGCGGATACACGCTTTGGGCGGCGCCCGGCGGCGTTCAGATGAAGTTCGCCAACGAGGCCGACAAAGTCGGCACCCCACGGCTGCCCGATCCCAACACGCCGGACTTTGATCAACTTTCGCCGGGCCGGCGCAACGAACCCATCACGGTCTATACGCGCGGTGGCTTGATGAATCGCCGGGTCGGCGAGTTTGATGTGACGCCGGAACCTGCGGTGTACGACCTGGGAGAAGTGTGGCTCCTCGCCAATGAGACCCTCGTGCCCGACGCCTCGCGGTTCTATCGCTCCCGTCCGGATAAGTTCGTCAATCCGCTCATGCAAATGGACGGTGTGCCCAGCGTCGCTTTCCGTTGGATGGAAATCGAAGGTCCACTGTACGATCAGGAAACCGACGCGGGCTATCGACTGCTCTTCGGCGACCTCCCACTCCGCCGCGTCCCTCAGGGTCATTCGGGAGGCGTATCCGTTTCGGTCGTCGCCCCACGCGTGGAACTCGAACCCGGCCGCCTTGCCGGCCGGCGCATTCCCCCGATGCAGGACGTCGCCGTTGAAGTCGTCTCCTCGGATCCGATGAAAGACGGTCCACGTCTCATCCAAAGCTTCATGGATCACGCCCTTCGCCGGCCCGCCGCGCCCACGGAAGTGAAGCGGATCATCGCGTTGTTCGCCGATCGACTCGAAGCAGGACTGAGTTTCACGGAAGCCATGCTGGCCAGCTACACCGCCGTGCTGGCTTCACCGGCTTTCGTTTATCTCGAGGAAACGCCGGGACCGTTGACCGACTACGCGCTCGCGACCCGGCTTTCCTTGTTCCTGTGGAACTCCGCACCCGACGACACGCTCAGGGCCCACGCCGCGTGCGGTGAGTTGCGGACTCCGGACGTGCTTCGCGCCGAAACGGAACGCCTCCTCTCCGATCCGAAGGCGCGGCGCTTCATCCACGCGTTTCTCGATTACTGGATCGACGCACGGAAGATGGAGGACACGACGCCTTCCACGACGTTGTACAACGACTACTACCTGGACGATGCGCTCACCGAAGCCGCGCTGGCGGAGACCCAGCTCTTCTTCGAAGATCTCGTCGGCAAGAATCGACCCGCGCGCCTCGTGGTGGACAGTGATTACACCTTCTTGAATGAACGGCTCGCGGTCCACTATGGCATCCCGGACGTGAAAGGAATCCAGATGCGGAAAGTGCACCTCGCAGAAGACAGTCCGCGGGGCGGTTTCATGACTCAAGCGACGGTGTTGAAAGTGACCGCGAACGGGACCACGACGTCGCCGGTTTTGCGGGGCAATTGGATCGTGGAGCGAATCCTGGGCATTCAGATTCCGCCGCCGCCGCCGGTGGGCTCGGTTGAGCCGGATATCCGCGGCGCGGTTACGATCCGGCAGCAATTGGAAAAGCACCGCGCCGACGCGAGCTGCGCGGCTTGTCACAGTAAAATGGATCCGCCCGGATTCGCCCTCGAGAGTTTCGATATTCTTGGCGGCTGGCGTGATCGTTATCGCGCGGCGGACGAGAAGGTGCCTTCGGAACCGGGACGCGGCAAAAACGGCCATGCCTTCGTGTTCCACTACGCATTGCCGGTCGACGCTGCAGGCGCCCTCCCGGATGGGCGTCCGTTCGGCGATGTGCGCGAGTTCAAGCGCTTGCTGCGGAACAGCGAGGTTCAGATCGCGCGAAATCTGGCGCGCCAGCTCACCATCTACGCGACGGGTGCACCCATCCGCTTCAGTGATCGCCCGCACATTGAGCAAATCCTGCATGACGCAGAAGCGTCACAGTACGGCGTGCGCAGCCTTATACACGGCATCGTTCAAAGCCCGCTGTTCCTGAACAAGTAGATCGGTTCTCAGAGGTTGAAGGCAGCAAAAGCCGGTTTGAACCACCGAGGAACAGAGGGCACGGAGTTCGGATTTCAGCATACAGCAGAGCGTTTACGTCGAAGGCAGCGAGCGCGCTCGCGCTCCGAATGTCTGAAGTTGAACACTGAGACACGGACGCCGCGGAGATCTTGAATTGCCTGTCGCCTTGAGATTGAAATCCGACTCCGTGGTCTCCGCGCCTCGGTGGTTCAAAAACCCGGGCCCGCGCGAGCGCGCTGCCTACAGTCGGACCTCACCTGTCTAAGGGACGAGTGCGTTGGGCGCGCGGTCGTGCACCCAAAATCGTGAGACGACCAAGAAATCCTGCCGGACGTCGTAACCCCACTCCGTGTCCAGTAACTCGATGACGGTCGCGGGCTGCTGCGGCAGTGCACGACGCCGAATCAATTCCCGTACCGCCTCCTCGCGAGCAACGGCAAAAGCCCGCTCCACTTCAAGAAAGGTGCCGCATGACGCCGTGCGCTGTGTCGGTCGTCCATCATCTTCACGGGCGAGAGTGAAATTCAAAACCGCAAACGCTCCCTCAGGCGTGCTCATATAAATATCAATTAGCGAAATCTGTGCCACTCCCACTGACCTGCGCATGCGACCATTCTGCGCGACCAAAACTCCTTCGTACAAACTCGGGCAAACACCCGCTATGGCAACTGCTAGCGCGACACCCAATCGCATCCGTGCGTGAGCATCATTTAGAACCGCCGCGTTTCCAACTGCTCATGAGGCACGGAGCTTCGCCAAAGATGTAACAAGAGCCGACAGCGTGACTACGCTTTCGACGCCGGCAGTAGGCTCACAATCCGCTCGGTCAGCGCGTCCGCCGCCCCACTCAATTTCTTCGCGAGTTGCCCGTAGTCCGTTCCATCCCAACCCGGGACATCGAACGAGAAGTCTTCCTGCGCGACTAATTTTGATTCCGTGCCGGTCACGAAAATCTCGATCCGCGCTGCCAGTCGCGCAGCGCCCGCCGGCAAAAGGCCTTCGCAGCGCCGCAGGTTCACCGCCACGTCGAATTCATGCTCGTCGACGCCGCGGGCGACCACCCGGACGCGAGCCGGTCGCTGCGACAGGTCTTCGCGGAGGACTCGAGTCATTCCCGCTTCCAACGGTTCCGCCCAGCGCGCCTGGTCGATGAACCGCAGCTCGTTGTCCCCGACGCGGACCTGCATGATTCTTCCACGCAAGTACTCCGGCACAATCACCGGTCGCAGTACGATTCGCGGCGGCTCACCCACCACTTCGGTCACGTCGGCTTTGTGCATCACCTCATTCAGGAGATAGAAGCGGGTGAGGTCCGGCTGCGCATGGGGCAAGGAACAAGCCGACACGACGGCCAACAGCATGCCGGCGGTGACGCCCTTCATGCGCCTCGTCCACGACCGCACCCCGCCGGATGCAGTCGACGGGGCAGGCGTGGATGCTGCGCGACGAATCTTTTGATCGGAAAGGAACAGCATGGGTTCAACGTTCATGAGGAAGGGTGCGGCGTTCCGGATCGCCTAAGCAGTATCGATGCAATCGGCAGCAGCCACCGTGGTGAGACCGAGGACGCGAGGTGAATCGCGCCGGATATCCCTCTTAGCCGGAACCCTGCAGTCAGCCATAGCCACCGTCCTGAGCCGGTGGCAGCGCAGTGGGGCGCGCTGGTGATCGGTCTCACGACCGATCCTACAAGAATTCTCCGAACTAGAACGCATGGTTACGGCTTGGGACGGATGTCACAGGTTTCACGTAATTTGACGGCATCGCTCCGTCCTAGCGTTTCTTTCCCGTGATCAGCGCCTGCGGATTGCGCTCGATGAAGTCCGCCAGCCGCTCAACGGCCTCCGCCGCAGAACTGAGCTGTTGCAGGGTGCGCGTGGCCTCATCCCCGAGGCCGCTTTGCAGCGCGATGAAGCGATGCGCCGCCGCCGCCGTTGCTCCAAAGGCCTCGAGCGAGGTCTTCGCCTGCGCCAACGTGGACGTCAATTCCTGGCCGGCCGGTCCAAGTTGGGTGTCGAGATTCGCGAGCACTTTCCGCAGATCGGTCACCGCTCCGTTCACGTTGACCAGCATGTCCTTGATTTGTGGTGACGCGGCGAGGGCTTGAAACTCGGCGCCCGTTTTCTGCCACTGCTCGACCGTCCCCTTGAGATTCATTCCATTCAGCTGCTTCCTCGTGTCGGAGAGCAGTCCTTTGAACTCCGTGGAAATTCCGGCGAAATCGATCTTCTTCACGTCGTTGAGAATCTCCGTGAGGTTCGCTTGAAACTCCGTGATGGCCGACGGCATGAAGGGGACCACCACGTAGCGGGCGGGCGTGGTCGACGGCGCGGGTGCCGGATTCTCCGTCGGGTCAACAAAGTCCAGGCCGACGAAGAGCATGCCGGTCGCGAGCGCCTGAATCTCGAGGCGGGCCCGCATGCCTTGATCAACCAGCTTCTGCAGCTCAGCGCGACTCGACACATCCAGCTGCTGGCCTCGAGTATCGGTGATGATATTACGATTCAGTTCGCAGACGACGGCCACGACGGACCGGTTCTTTTCCGCTTCGTAGCGTACGTTGAGCTCAACGACCCGGCCAATCCGCACGCCCCGCAGTTTCACCGGCGACCCCAGATCGAGTCCGTGAATGGACTCGTCGAACATCACCATGAAGCGCTCGGGCTTGGAGAAAAAGCTGACGCCGCCAAAAGACAGCAACGCGATGATGATCAGCACAAACGCCCCGATCACAAACGCGCCCACGATTGCCGGACCTGCCTTGGTTTTCATCGAGCGGCCTTAACAGAACTCGTCATGCCTGCTGAGGCATGCGCAAAGCGTGGGTCATCAATGGTCATACGGAAAATAAAAATACGCGGTCTCGTCCGCGATGACGCGGGCCGATCCCGGCGGTCGGTCAGAATGACAGGTCCACCGCCACTTGGTGGCAACGCTCGACTCTGAATTTGCATCATTGGGTCAATGTCGGGATGTCGCCGCGGTGCAGGAATTCGAGGACGCGCGGGTCGCTGCTCTTCCCCGCCAGGTCTCGCGGCGAGCCCTCAGCGATGATGCCTTGCTCATCGCGATCGAGCATGATCACGCGATCGGCGATACTGAAAATCGAGGCAAGTTCGTGCGAGACCACGACCATGGTCGTTCCGAGACGATCCCGGATTTCCAGCACGAGGTCGTCCAGCTTCCGGGAAGTAATTGGGTCGAGACCTGCCGAGGGTTCGTCCAAAAAAAGGATCGACGGATCCAGCGCCAGCGCACGCGCCAGACCGGCGCGCTTCTTCATGCCGCCGCTGATCTCCGCCGGATAGTAATCCTCCGACCCGGCCAGGCCAACCTGCGCCAGCTTCAACGTCGCGAGTTCCTCGCGCTCGCGCTTGGTCAACGTCGTGTACTCCTCCAGTGGCAGCGCGACATTCTGGCGGAGAGTTAACGACGTCCACAATGCGCCCCCTTGATAGAGCACTCCGAACGTCTTCAAAAACTCACGTCGGCGCTTCGTGTTGCCCGCCGTGAACGACTCACCGAAGAAGCTGACCGTTCCGGCCGAGGGATTATGGATGCCGATCAGGTTGCGGAGCAACGTGCTCTTGCCGCACCCCGAACCCCCAATCACGAAAAAAATTTCACCCGATCGAACGCTGAACGTGACGTCCTTCAGAATCGTGCGGCCATCGTAGCCACATTTTAGGTGGCTGACATCGATGGCGGGTAGGTCGTTCGCGGTGACACTCATGTTGGACGCAGTTCGTGACGCAGGCTCACATTCCTACCACGTTGAACATCACGGCGAAGATCGAATCAAACACCACAATCAACAGGATCGATGTCACCACCGCGGACGTCGCCGCGCGTCCCACCCCCGCCGCACTCCGATCCGCCTGCAATCCGCGGAGGCAACCGGACAGGCCCACGATCAATCCAAAGCTGATCGCTTTGATGACACCCACGGCGACGTCGCTCAGACTCACGATCGTTCCCATCTCAACCCAGT
>JBDSPT010000211.1:0-4523 GCA_039930205.1 Opitutus sp.
AAGCGACTTCAGTCGCGCGTCCGCACCGCCCTGCCCGCCCAGTCCGCTCCGCTAGCGACCTGGATCTCGTCTCTCTCGTTTACGAATCCCGGTCCCGGCGCGTTGTCGATTGGCTGGTCCGGTCCGAATCCCGGAACTCACACGGTTGCGCTGAAGCACGCCAGATTCTACACGCGCGGCGATGCCGAGCCGCATTATCAACGTCAGACCACCGCCGGTCTGACCTTCGTGGACGACCGCGTGATGGACGCGAACAGCGCCTTCTTTGATGGCGAACTTCGCATCATCCTGGGCGCAGCCGGTGTATTCGATCAGTCAACACTCGACCGGATCATGCCGGTCGGCCCACCCGTTCAACCCAGCGCGTTGCCCGGAGTGCACGACCGCAAACAGGCGGAAGAACTTTTCCACGACGAGTGGGCCGCCAGCGAGGACGTGACGCGGATCAACGTCCGTCAGCGCAACGAAGCCTGCACCGCGCCCGAGATGCGGCACATTCGGAAGAAGCTCGGCGATTTGCGGGGTCGGACCTTGCTCGACGTCGGCTGCGGACTCGGCGAGGCGAGCGTGTACTTCGCGATGGAAGGAGCGACCGTGACCGCGACCGATATTTCGCCTGGCATGTGCAACGTCACCCAGCGCCTGGCCCAGGTGAATAGCGTTTCTCTGGTCACCCACGTTTCCGCGATCGAAGACCTCGGGCTTCGGCCGGACCAGCAGTTCGACATCATCTATACGGGGAACACTCTGCATCACGCCGACATTGCCGCGACGCTGGACAACGTTTTGCCCCACTTGAAACCCGAAGGCATTTTCGTCAGCTGGGATCCCGTCGCCTACAATCCCATCATCAACCTTTATCGTGCGATTGCCACGAAAGTACGGACCGAGGATGAGCACCCGTTGCGACTCCGCGATGTGCGCGCCGTCACCTCGCGATTCGTCAGCGCCGAAGTCTCCTGGTTCTGGCTGACCACACAGCTCATCTTCATGTTGATGGTCGTGGCCCAGTTTCGCAGTCCGAACAAAGAGCGCTTCTGGAAAAAGGTCATCGATGAAGCCGACGCCTGGGCCTGGCTCTATCGACCGCTCGCCGCGCTTGATCGCGGTCTGATTCGCGTCCTGCCGTTTTTCGGTCCCCTGTGCTGGAACGTTGTCATCGTCGCAAATTCACCCAAGCTCGGCGGCGCTTTCTCAGCGTCCAGCGATCGCAAGTACGCGCCTTCAACCCAACCGGTGTCCCAGCCCAACGTGGTCAGCCCTTAATCGGTGTATCTCCGCCCAACCGTTTCTCTCTGTCCGTGTGATCTGCTCGCCGTGCATATCCACGTGTCAGGATCAGGCGCCGCTACGATCACTTCGCGCTCGCCTCGATTCGCCGACCTCACATGAGACCTCTCTCAGCCGTCACGAAACTCAGCATCGTCGCTCCGTGCTACAACGAAGAGAAAGTCCTGCCCGAATTCGTCTCGCGCGTCACGACGGTCGCGCAGTCGCTCGGTTGCGAGTACGAGATCCTGTTGGTGAACGATGGCAGTCGCGATCACACCCTGGCCGTTGCCCTTCGCCTGGCGCAGAATGATCCCCACCTTCGGGTGGCAAATTTTTTCCGAAACTTCGGCCATCAAGCGGCCGTGACCGCCGGACTCGATCTCGCAGACGGCGATGCGGTCGTGCTCATCGATTCGGATCTGCAGGATCCGCCTGAAGTGATTGCGGAGATGTTCGCGCGGTGGCGCGAAGGAATCGACGTGGTCTACGGCCAACGTCGCACCCGTTCCGGGGAGTCATTCTTCAAGCTCGTCACCGCCAAGTTATTTTACCGATTGCTCTCGTGGAGCACGGATCGCTCGATTCCCAAAGACACCGGCGACTTCCGTTTGATGGACCGCCAGGTGGTCAATGTCCTGAAGCTGATGCGCGAGCGGCACCGCTTCATTCGCGGCATGGTGAGCTGGGTGGGAGGGCGCCAAGAAGCGGTGATGTACGATCGACAGGCGCGCTATGCGGGCGCGACAAGTTATCCCTTCGCGAAGATGCTGTCGTTCGCCATCGATGCGATTACGTCGTTCTCCGTTCTGCCGCTGCGACTCCTGTCGTACAGCGCGCTGGCGGTACTCGCGATCACGGCCGTGATGTCGGTTGTTGTCTTCATCATCCGTTTGGTCAATCCGACGTACTTTATTCCTGGGTACTCATCGATCATGCTGACGATCTTGTTTTTCGGCGGCATCAACCTGCTGGCATTCGGCGTAATCGGAGAGTACATCGGCCGCATGTACGAGTCGGTCAAAGGACGTCCGCTCTACGTGATGGAAAGCGTCTACCCGCCGATCGCCTCTACTGTCTCTCCATGGCCGGCCGGAGTGAAAAAGTGACGGCTCGGTCCGCGCCCGGAGTCGTCTCAGGCAGTATCGGCGGGGCTCTGCTGGCCCTTGCCGGGCACCTCGCGCTGCTGAGCGCGTATGGCACGCCCCTCCCCTACCGTGATCAATGGAAATGCACCGCGGTCGATCTTCTCCAACCCTGGGTCAATGGTGAGCTGACGTGGCGTAACTTCTTCGAGCCCCTCAATGATCACTGGCCCGTCCTCACCCGCGCACTTTCGTTTCTGCTCGTTCAGCTCAACGGTCAATGGAGCAACTCCCTCGAAACGGCGGTAAACGCGCTGCTCTTCGCTGCGTGCGTCGGAATTTTTCTCCGAGTTATTCTACCGAGTCTCAGCGGCTGGGCGCGACCCGCGTTCGCTCTCATCACGGGAACCGTGTGCGCGCTGCCCGTGACTTGGGAAAACACGCTGTGGGGCATCCAATCGCTGGTGTACCTCCAGGTTCTCCTGACGCTCCTCTATCTCCTGAGCGTCACGCATGTCCGTGACTTTTCGATCCGCTGGTGGCTCGGCCAATTCTCCGGGCTCCTCCTGCTGTTCACCCAGCATTCCGCAATCCTCGCACACGTCGCCGTCGCCATGATTCTGACCTGGCGCTACTGGCGTCGTGACGGCGATCGGCGCGTTAACGGTGCGGCCGTGGGATTCGCTCTCGCCGCCATCACATTGTTTGCCGCGTTCTTCCCCAGTCTCCAAACGACCGCGGCGTTGCGCGCGGACAGCCTCCCCGTCGCGATCGAGGTCTTCCTGCGGCAGCTGGCGTATCCCCTGCCTCACCCGGCGTGGGCTTTTTTCGTTTATCTCCCCTGGTTGATCTGGGCGGTGGATCGATTCACGACCCGCCGGATGGGCAACGCCGACGCCTTTATTCTCGCGGCGGGACTTTGGGTGGGAGCCCAAGCCGCCGCCATTGGTTACGGCCGGGGCGCTGCGACGTTCACGTTCGTCTCGCGCTACTGCGATTTCCTCGCGTTGGGCTTTCTGTTGAACGCGGCATGTCTGGTTCGCTTGGGAAGCACCTACTACTCGCGGCGACTCCATGTCGCGTTGGGTCTCTTCGGTGCAATCTGGCTGCTCGCCCCGATCAAGAGCTTTTGGTGGGAATCCACGGAAAGCCATGCGGGTTATAATCTCTCCCGGCGCCCTGCGGAAAACGCCCGCAATATCGCCGGTGTCCGTACGTATCTCATTTCCGGTGACGCGAGTCTCATCTCGGACGATCAAGGCCGCGGGCTTTACAGTTACCCTCCGGAGATCGTCCGTTTGCTGGACGATCCGAAGTTCCGCGCCCTCCTCATACCGGAGACAGGGGCGGCCGAGGCGCGTCGTGACGGCGGTCGACTCGCGCGACTGTCGAATCAGTTGTTGGCGGGTCGGCACCTCTTTGCCGCAGCCGGCGTTCTGCTGCTGCTGGCGTCAGCGTACGCCGTTTACCGCCGGCCCGGGATCAATGTTGAAAGGGTGCTGGAACAGGGCCACGTGACGAGAAAAGGAGTCGCGATGCTTTTCGGATTGGTTGGCCTGAGCAGCGTAGTCGTACTTCTCGCCTGGCCCTATCCCTCCGTAGTCACGCGCTCAGCCCGACTACGACAGCTGTTTGTTCCGGAACGCTCCGATCTCACCTCAACCGAACTTTCGTTTCACCGCGCCGACGGCAACGAGCGCGGCGCATTTGACGCTCGCGGAGCAACGGAAACGTCACCGATCGACGCACGCGAATTCACTTACGGCACCCGACGACCCAGCACTCCTGACTTCCGCGGGATCATTCACTCCCAGCCGATCCGGATAACGTCTGGCTTTCTGATTGCGCCTTTTAGTGGGTACCCCTGTGCCGATGGCAACGGCCTTCGTTGGCGGCTCTTCAATCCGTCCACCACCGAAGAAAAGTACCTCAGCTATCTCGGTCCTAATCCTGGTGGTGCTTGGCAGATATGGTCGACCAACGTGAGTGAGTATCGGGACTGGGAAGCGTCGGTGTATTTATATGACGGACGCGAAGACGAGACCGGTTGGGTTGGCGTTGGTGTTCCAATCCAGACGAATGATCCAACCTGGCCGGCACAGTGGCTCGCGCTGCTTAAACTCGAGCGGACCGATCCAGCCCACGCCACGGTCGCGGGTCTCGCAGTTG
>JBDSPT010000212.1:0-7018 GCA_039930205.1 Opitutus sp.
GAATGCCTTCTGGGTTGGAAAGAGTACGAGATGGAAGTGATGCGTGATCACAAAGATCAATGCGTCGTAATCTGCTCGATCGAGAACTTCGACCCGATGGGCGTGCACACGGGAGACTCCATCACCGTGGCTCCGGCCATGACGCTCACCGACAAGGAGTATCAGGTAATGCGTGACGCGTCGTTTGCGGTCATCCGCGAGATCGGCGTCGAAACCGGCGGGTCCAACATTCAATTTTCCGTCGACCCAGCGACTGGCCGGATGGTCGTCATCGAGATGAATCCCCGGGTTTCAAGATCGTCGGCACTGGCATCGAAAGCGACGGGGTTTCCCATCGCGAAGATCGCGGCGAAGCTGGCCGTTGGTTACACGCTGGACGAGCTGCGCAACGATATCACCCGGCTGACGCCCGCGAGCTTCGAGCCGACGATTGATTACGTGGTTACAAAGATCCCGCGGTTTACCTTCGAGAAATTCCCCGGGGCCGACGGTACATTGACGTCGGCCATGAAGTCTGTTGGAGAGGCGATGGCAATTGGCCGGACGTTCAAGGAGTCGATCCAGAAGTGCCTACGCTCGCTCGAGACGGGTGCGCGGGGTTTTGGCGGTGGCGGAAAACACGGCAGCGACGAGATCGTTGAAGAGAAGGTCATCAATGCGAAGCTGGGGACGCCCAACGCAGAACGAATCTACTTCATCCGACATGCGTTCCGCGCCGGCTATAGCGTGGAACGCATTTTCGATCTCACCAAAATCGATCCTTGGTTTCTGCATCAGCTCCGCGAGATCTTCGAGATGGAGCAGGCGCTTGGCAAACAGTCGGTGTCGACCGTTCCAACCACTGTATTGCGGAGAGCGAAGCAGTTCGGCTTTTCCGACGCGCAGCTCGCGCACATCCTCAGGAGCGATTTCGATGTGGTTCGCGCCGAGCGCAAGAAGCGGGGCATTCATACGACCTTCCGGCTGGTGGACACCTGTGCGGCCGAATTCGAGGCTTTCACGCCGTATTACTATTCTAGTTACGGCGACGAGAACGAGATCCTGCCCTCGACGAAGAAAAAAATCATGATCATTGGCGGTGGTCCAAACCGCATCGGTCAAGGCATCGAGTTCGACTACTGCTGCGTCCACGCGAGCTTCGCGCTGCGGGAGTCGGGTTACGAAACGGTGATGGTGAATTCGAATCCTGAAACGGTATCGACCGATTATGATACGTCCGATCGTCTGTATTTTGAGCCACTCACGTTGGAGGACGTGCTCGAGGTCTATCAGCAGGAAAAATG
The DNA here is from genome assembly GCA_039930205.1 of Opitutus sp. Taxonomy (GTDB): domain Bacteria; phylum Verrucomicrobiota; class Verrucomicrobiia; order Opitutales; family Opitutaceae; genus Opitutus. Next base: position 1,284 of record JBDSPT010000212.1, read on the forward strand.
TGATGGAGTGATCGTTCAGTTTGGCGGCCAGACTCCGCTCAATCTCGCATCGGCGTTGAAAGCGAACGGGGTAAACATCATCGGGACCTCGCCCGAAAGCATCGAGATCGCAGAGGACCGAAAATTGTTCGCCAACGTGCTCAACAAGATCGGCCTGCTCCAACCGGCAAACCGCACGGCGCTGAACGAAGTGGAAGCGTTGGAGTTCGCGCATCAGGTCGGGTTTCCGGTTCTGCTTCGCCCTTCGTTCGTCTTGGGCGGACGCGGCATGTTCATTGTCTACTCGGAAGACGAGTTCAACGCCGTCATTCGTCAGGCGTTCGACGTGATGCCCGGAAAGCCCGTGCTCATCGACAAGTTCCTGGAAGACGCGATCGAGCTCGATGTCGACTGCATCAGTGATGGCGAACTGTCAGTGATCGGAGGGATGTTGGAGCACATCGAATTCGCAGGGGTTCATTCCGGTGATGCCTCGATGGTGATGCCCCCGCACACGCTTTCGAGCGACATGCTCAATGTTGTACGGACGGCCACGCACGCGCTGGCTCGTGAGCTTAAAGTCATCGGCCTGATGAATGTTCAGTTCGCGATCAAAGACCGCCAGCTCTACGTTCTAGAAGTTAACCCGCGGGCCTCGCGAACGGTTCCGTTTGTGGCGAAGGCGATGGGCGTGCCGCTGGCGAAACTTGCCGCAAAAGTAATGACGGGGGCGAAGCTCAAAGATCTCGGCTTCACCCGCGAACAGACGCCGAAACACTGGTGCGTGAAGGAAGCGGTGTTTCCGTTTGTTCGATTCCCGGGAGCGACCATCGCGTTGGGTCCGGAAATGCGATCCACGGGCGAAGTCATGGGATTGGATGCCGATTTAGGGATTGCGTTCGCGAAAGCTCAGGCGGCGGCGAAACCTGGGTTGCCCACCAAGGGCAATGTCTTCCTTTCCGTGAAAGAAGCGGATAAGCAGCGCGCCGTTGATATCGCGCGTCGACTTGAGTCGTTGGGGTTCTCGCTTTATTCAACGAGCGGAACCGCGAAAACGCTCGCAGACAATGGGGTGACCGTGAAGCGCCTCGCCAAGATCAATGAAGGGCGGCCAACCGCAGTTGACCTCATTAAAAACGGGCAGATCCAGATGGTCATTAACACTCCCGCCGGAATGATTCCCCGCCGGGACGAAAACGCGATCCGGGCAGCTTCCTACGCACACAATGTGTGTATCATGACCACAATGACGGGCGCGCAGGCGGCGGTGATGGGCATCGAGGCGCTGAAGCAGAAGCCCGTTTCGGTAAAACCAATCCAGCAGTATCGCGGCAACGTTAACGTAATCTAATTTGAGATACGGGCTGCGGGTTTGAAGCCCGCCGTATTCGCAGGCTGCATCATGTCCTCATCGTCCACGTTCGTCGCATTGCTTCACGGGCCTGATCGGCCAGGATTGGTGGCCAAGGTGGCAGGGTGGATATTCGAGCGCGGGGGTAACATCCTGCATGCCGATCAACACCGTGACATGGAGACAGGAGTGTTCTTTCAGCGGGTTGAGTGGGCTCGATCGAGCGACGCGTCTTCGGCCGATGCCGAGAACTTCAAATCATTCGCCAAGTCGCTCGGAATGGAAGCGAGACTCCTTTCCTCGGCCAGGCGGTCGCGGGTTGTCGTTTTCGTCTCCAAGGCGGACCATTGCTTTCATGACCTCGCCTTGCGATGGCGCGCCGGCGAGTTTTCCGGCGACATCGTCGGCGTCGTCAGCAACCATGCTGATTTGGCCGTGGCGGCACAGGGCTATGGTCTCCCGTTCCACCATGTCCCGTTCTCCGCTGAAACCAAGTCAGCCGCCGAGGCGGAACAGCTCGCGTTGGTCCGTGAGATGGCCGGTGACCTGATTGTCCTTGCCCGTTACATGCAGGTGTTGTCGGCGGATTTTTTGGAGTGCCTCTCGTTGCCTGTCATCAACATCCATCACTCGTTTCTGCCCGCCTTTGCCGGCGGCCGTCCCTATCATCAGGCACACGCTCGGGGAGTGAAACTGATCGGAGCCACAGCTCATTATGCGACTCCTGACCTCGATGAAGGTCCGATCATTCACCAGGATGTAACTCGAGTCACACATCGCATGGCCGTCGAAGATCTGGTCAGGGTGGGGCGTGACCTTGAGAAGCGTGTGTTAGCGCAAGCGGTGCGTTGGCACCTCGACGCTCGAGTGTTGGCGTATGGGCGCAAAACCGTCGTATTTGACTGATCCCGCGCGTCGCGGCTGAGGTTCCGACCGGCCGAACGATCCACGGGGGCTCAGAAGATGGGGACCTTCCAGAACTCCCGTCTTTACGCCGATGATCCGATGTGTTTCGGTCGCGGGTTCACGAACTCAAATACCTCCGACATGAGCCCATCTGCCACTCCTTCTGCGCCCGCACCTTCCGGCGATGACCGCAACCTCGTCGTGGTCGACGAAAACTACGTTGCGCCGACGTTTGAGGAGCGTCTTCGGATTTTCTGGCAGAAGAACAGCAAGGTCGTAACCGTAGTGTTGATTGTCGTACTTTTGCTCATCATCGGCAAAGGGGCATGGGAATATCTCGCAGCTCAGAAAGAACAGGACATCGAGCAGGCATATGGCGCCGCTACGACTCCCGCCCAGATTAAAGCATTCGCATTGGCCAATCCGCAGCACTCATTGGCCGGCGTTGCCCACGTTAGGATTGGCGACGACGCGTACTCGGAAGGTCGTTTCTCCGATGCGATCGGTTCCTACGAGCAGGGAATTGCGATCCTGAAGTCGGGTCCGCTGGCCAGCCGTGCGCGGCTTGGTCTGGCCATGGCCAAACTGCAAAGTGGACGCGGAGCGGACGCGGAAGCGGCTCTGAAGGCGTTCGGGGCGGACAGCAAAGAGATCAAAGCTTACCGTGCGGAGGCGTATTATCATCTCGCGAGCCTGGCTGTCGCCAGCGGCAACGCGGCTGACCTGAGAACTTATTCAGACCAGCTCATGCAGCTCGATCCTGCAAGCCCGTGGACGCAGCGAGCGCTGACGTTGCGGGCTTCGCTGCCGGGCGATGCCGGGACTTCGACGTCGGGAGCGATGCCCGCGATTACGTTGCCCGGCTCCTCCAAATAACTGATCCCACCGTATCCAAAGGCCTGCATCCCGCAGGCCTTTTTTGTGTCCGACGGATAAGGGCCTCTCCTGGCCATAACCACGCAGTCGAGATCGGAGAAGCCTTGGAGCATCGGTCGTGAGACCGATGACTGGAGCGTCACGCCGCGCTTCCGCGGTCTCACGACGTTGGCTACTTCTGACTGCGTTTATCCGGCCTAGCACCGTGGCCAAGGATCTAGTGCGCGTGCCAAAGCGCACGACAATGATGGAGCGCGAAGGATCTGTTTTTTCTGAAACCCGGGCGTTGACAGGTTCGTTTTGAGCGAGTCCGATGACGCCGGTCATCGGGGTGTAGCTTAGTCTGGTAGAGCGCCTGGTTTGGGACCAGGAGGTCGTAGGTTCGAATCCTATCGCCCCGACCACCTTTGCGTCAGCGCACGACTGCGATGACGAAAGGTCGAGATCGGCTGATCAGGTCTTCGGAAATTTCCTGCGTACCACTGCGATTCGCCGAGGAACTGCGGGCCCGCATCGATTTAGATCGATCTCAGCAAATCATTCCGGTCAGCGAAGCATTTCACGATCAGGCAACACACCGGCTTAACCGTTCCGATCGATGAGATCGCCGAGCAAAAAAATCGTTTGAACGTGCTGGGCGCCTTTCCGGCAAACCGCAAATGGAGTCCAAGCTCAAACCTCCTTTCGTCATCGCTACGAATTTGTCAACGGGTCTGCTGGGTGCGGAGAACGCACCGGAATATTCTTCCACCAAGGGTGCGATCAATGTTTTCACGAAAACGCTGGCGATGGATCTTGTTGAGAGAGGTATTCGCGTGAACGCGTTCGCTCCTGGCCCATGTTGAACTCCGCTGAATCTCTTGGATGTCATTGCAGCCCCGAGCAGGCTTCACGGTTCCGGCGGTCGATCGCCGATGAACGCGCCCCGCCCAACCCCAAGAGCTCGCACCAGAGGGTGTGTTCTTCGCATCAGACCTGATTCAGCTTACATCACTGACATTGTCCTGCCTGTGATGGGTGGTGAAACGAGCGGCGGTTGACGCGAGCGTGCGCACACGCGCGAGTCGAGGTTCGTGGCAGTTTCTACAGGTAAATGTTAGCAATCTCTGCTTGCTTCAGGGGGTGGTTCCGCTACTTCTCCCAGCACATTTACCTATGGATACCATCTCTCGTGAAAATAACAGCATGCTGCCCGTCGCTGCAGTCATCGTGGGCGTGCTCGCACTGTTGGTCGGCGGCTATGCTGCGATCAAGGTCTCGAGTCTCCAGAAGACCGTGGTGAATCACGAAGAAAAGATTGCAAAGGTCGATGGCATCGAAGGCCAGGTTAGTTCAGCTGCTGCGTCGGCCGACAAAGCATCGCGCGATATCACTTCGCTCAATCGGAGCACCCAGGAAGCCTTCAACACAGTCGCTGCGAGCCTCGGCAACATCCAGGCGTCGATCACGAAAATTGAGGAATCACAGAAGAAACCAGCGGCCGCCGCGGCTGCTGGAAAGACGCCTCATGAGCCCGCAGTCGCCGGTCCAGGTGAGTACGTGGTCAAGGGCGGCGATTATTTCGCCAAGATCGCACGTGCACAGGGGGTTTCGGTTTCCGATCTGCAGTCGGTGAATCCCGGTGTCGATGCGTCGAAACTAAAGCCAGGCCAGAAAATCAAGCTGCCGTTGAAGAAGTAATCCCGACGCTGCATCCCGAACATTTCGCCTCCCGATCTCTCGATCGGGAGGTTTTTTTTGCCCCCTTCTTCCGCGTGAGAGATTATTGAAGCATGGACGCTCCACCTCCGCCCAACGCTTCGGCCTGGCTCGCGTGTGATCACAAGACACTTTTGCATACGCGGGTGTTCGACGTTCGTAGCACGCGTTTCGAACATCCTGTGAGGAAAGTCCAGCGCGACTTTGTGGTAATTGATCCACCAGATTGGGTTAACGTCATCGCCGTCACGGCGGATCAGCAGATGGTCCTGGTGCGCCAGTTTCGTTATGGGATTAGCGGCTTCTCCTGGGAAATACCTGGAGGTGTGATCGAAAAGAATGAAGCACCTGCGGCAGGTGGAATGCGTGAACTGCGTGAAGAAACTGGATACGTCGGATCAACGGCGCAGGTGCTGGGCAGTGTTCACCCGAATCCTGCGATTCAGAGCAATCGCTGCCACTTCCTGTTTGTCGAGGACGCGACGCTGACGTCCGGCGTTGCATGGGATCACGATGAGGAAATCGACGTCTGTCTCGTGCACGTGGAGGATGTATTTACCATGGCACGGTCGGGTCTAATCACGCATTCGCTGGTGTTGAATGCCTTGTTCCTTTTTGAGCCGCTTTGGCGAACGGCACAGCGGGTTTAATGGTCGCGCATCTGTGCCGCGACCTCCGTTTGACTTCGCTTTCCAACCGGACTAACTAAGCCACCTTGCCGTCAATGAATTCACCCACCTTCGCCAATACCGCCGAAAGTCTCGGTTCTGTCCGCGAAGGTTTTGTGCCTGGCGCCCTCGAGCAGGAGATTCGAAGAATTTACGACCGTAGTCCCCTCTACGGCCGCCGGTTTCCTCTCCATCAGCAGCCGTTGCAATGGTCCTGTTATCGCGAGATCCCGGCGCTTTCGAAAAAAGAGATCGTG
>JBDSPT010000213.1:0-3145 GCA_039930205.1 Opitutus sp.
GTCGCAACCGTCGGGGCGGTGCCGGCATTCAACACGGTGACAACCGGGGAGTTTTCGTCCGGTTTGGTATGCGCCGCCGTGGAGGACGAGAGCGGTGCGCTGAAGGCAACGGTGGCGGTCGCGATGAGGCTAAACGCCATTTGGCACGCTGACGAAGGGAGGAGATTGAGGTAAGTTCGCATGTGATTAGTCGATGGATTCAGGCGCAGTCGCTTCGAGAGCAGCGTGAGGCGTGCGTGGGGTGTGGAAAAGCATTTCGATTTCGCCGGGCATAAGTTTTTTCATCGCGCGCAGCGGAATACCTTTCAAGCGGAAGCCGCCGATTTGGTACCGTCGTAGTCGCTTCACGTCGTATCCGAGCTTGGTGAAGAGGAGACGTATCTCGCGTTTCTTCCCGTGATGCATGTGCACATCAAGGTTGCTTGAGTCATTGCCGGCCCCTGGATTGATCAAGGCCGCTCGCTCAACTTTCAGACGTTCACCTTCAACGACGATTCCCTTCACGAGCAGTGGGAGTCGTTTGGCGGGGAAAGGTTTCTCGAGAATCACGTGGTAACGCTTCACGACGAGGTTGGACGGATGCATCAGCCGATGCGCGAGGTCGCCATCCGTCGTCAGGATCACCAAGCCTTCGCTGTCCTTGTCGAGCCGACCGGCGCAGAAAAACCGAAACCGGGCGAACTCGCGGGGCAGGACCGTGAAAATGGTGTCGGGATTGTGAGGATCGTCGTTCGAGCACACCAAGCCTCGTGGTTTATGCATCGCCAACGTGATGCGAGGCTGAGCGGTCGACCTAATGGCTTTTCCACCAGTGGTGATACGATCCATGCCGGGAACAACTTTCTGGCCGAGCGTAGCGGCGGTGCCATTTACCCAAACCTGCCCTTGAGCGATCAATGCTTCGGCGGCGCGGCGCGAACAGATGCCTGCATCGGCAAGGTATTTCTGAAGGCGGATCGGTTCGGGTGACGACATGAACGTTAGAGTGGGCGGCAATTCGCAGGACGCTGCAAGCCTGAGCAGGGAACGAAAGTCTTGCCAGGTTTGGACGCGCTTTCCTTCATTCCGTCAGCCATGTCTGCACCCGCTGAAGTTTCGGAGTACTCCAAAGATCATCCCTTTCCTGCCCGCGTGACAGAAAATCGGATGCTGACGAAGCCGGGATCGGCGAAAGAGACGCGGCATTTTGTCGTGAGTATTGCGGGCAGTGGACTGCACTACAAGGCGGGCGACTCACTCGGGGTGTTCCCCACGAATCGGCCTTCCGAAGTAAACGAGCTCCTGAAATGTCTAAGCGCCACGGGCGACGAACTGGTTTCTCCGGCCATGTTAAAGTTGCCGGCTCCCATCACGCTGCGCGAAGCGCTGACCTCGCGGCTCGCCCTTAGTAGTCCGACCAGCAAGATCGTGGGAACGCTTGCGGCCAAAGCGACCAACGCTGACGAGAAAGCGCATTTGGAAGGCCTGCTCGCGCCAGAGTCCAAGCAGGTGCTTGAGTTGTTTGTGGAGCAGCGCGAATTTGTCGATTTGCTGGCAGAGTTTCCGAGCGCGAAACTGACGCCACAGGAGTTCGTCGATCATCAGAGACGACTGATGCCGCGACTGTACTCCATCGCCTCATCACCGCGTGTTCATCCCACGGAAATTCATCTGACTGTTGCGGTCGTTCGGTACGAAACGAATCATCGCGAACGGGTCGGGGTCTGTTCAACGTTCCTCGCGGATCGCGTGCAGGTGGGATCGACCCCTTCGCCGGTGTTTATCTCGCATTCGCATTTCGGGCCGCCGGCGGATTTGGCGAAGGACGCGATTATGGTTGGACCGGGTACGGGCATCGCCCCGTTCCGAGCCTTCGTTCAGGACCGTATTGCCACGAAGGCGACGGGGCGGAATTGGGTTTTCTTTGGTGACCAGCATCGCGCGACTGACTTTCTGTACGAAGACGAGTGGACTCTCTGGCAGAGCACCGGCGCCATTGCGCGACTCGATACGGCATTTTCCCGGGATCAGCTGCAGAAGATCTACGTCCAAGATCGTATGCGTGAAAACGCAGCAGAGTTGTGGTCGTGGATCTCTGGCGGCGGCTATTTTTACGTCTGCGGTGATGCGAAGCGCATGGCGAAGGATGTCGATGTCGCGCTGCATGACGTCGTGGCCCTGCAGGGAGGCATGATCCCAGCCGCCGCGGCCGATTACGTGAAGCAAATGAAGAAGGATAAGCGTTACCAGCGGGACGTTTACTGAACGTGTTCGCGCTCGTTGCGTCCTACATTCCTGACGCGGTCGGATGTAATAATTTTTTGCCTCGCTACTGACTCACGAGTCTCCGCAGTTTTCTCGATGCTCACGTTTACGTCTCGCACTGCACTCATCACCGGCGCAGGTCGCGGCATTGGTAAAGCGATTGCTGAAACGCTGGCGCGGCATGGAGTCACCGTCATCTGCGTTTCCAAGTCGGCCGAATCCTGTGGTGCGACGGCGGACGCGATCACCGCTGCTGGTGGCAAGGCCAAGGCGCTCGCGGTCGACGTCGCCAATGGTGCCGCTGTCGCGAACGCGGCGGAGGAACTCCTGAAGGATTTCCCGACGATCGATATCCTCGTGAACAATGCCGGAATAACGCGCGACGGGTTGCTATTCCGGATGAGTGAGACGGATTGGAACGATGTGCTCTCCACGAATCTGTCGAGCTGCTTCCATTGGACGAAGCATCTCGCGCGTCCGATGACCCGCGCACGTTGGGGACGAATCGTGAACATCACCTCGGTGAGTGGAATCATGGGCAATGCAGGTCAGGCGAATTATTCCGCCGCGAAAGCTGGCATGATCGGACTCACTAAAACGCTCGCCCGGGAGTTCGCCGGGCGAAGTGTCACGGTCAATGCAGTCGCGCCCGGCTTCATCAAAACCGACATGACGACGGAATTCGTCAATAACGCCGAAGTGTCCGCGAAAATCCTGGAGGCGGTTCCGCTGAAAAGATTCGGCGAAACGGCTGACATTGCGAACATGACGGCATATCTGTGTTCAGAGGAGGCGGGGTACATCACCGGTCAAGTTTTTGCCGTTGACGGCGGCATGGCGATGTGAACCCTCCCCAATCACCCTGCCGACCCAATTTTACCAATCATGGCTGACCAAAAAA
>JBDSPT010000214.1:0-8586 GCA_039930205.1 Opitutus sp.
TTACTGATACGGTGCGCGGTCGCACACGTCTGGCACGGACCGCGGCGATGGGGGGCGGCAGCAGCCGGGCGGAGTGAATCCGGGCGCACGCCCACGCCGCCGGCAAAAAAGCCATTGGATTCGCCGCGGACTGCTGTTCAGTGGTGCGGCCTCATGCAACTGCGCAAGCTTACCCTCCGCCATTTCCGGAATGTGGGCTTCGCTGCGCTCGAGTTGAAAGGGCGGCAGCAATTTCTCATCGGTGCCAATGGACAGGGTAAAACAAACTTCCTGGAAGCAGCTGGGTTCCTCACCGCGTTGAGGTCCTTTCGCGCGACGGATATTCGATTGCTCATCGGACATGGTCAGCAACTCGCGGCGATTGCCGGCGACATCGAGCACGAGCGGCTTGGTCAGACGAAGGTCACGATCAAACTGCGACGCGACAGCAAGGAACTCTGGTGCGATCAGACACGCATCACGCGCCTGGCTGACTATCTGGGGCGTTTCCCGGTGGTCGTGTTTTCCTCGCAGGATCTATTGCTCGTCCGGGGTGCGCCTGCGCTCCGCCGTCGCTGGCTCGATCTTACCCTTGCGTCGATGGATCCTGGTTACCTGCAGACGCTGCAAACGTACTCTCGCGCATTGCTGGAACGAAACGCGTTGCTCAAGCGCGGAGGCGCCGTCGATCGCGAACTCGGGGCTTTCGAACAGATCCTCGCGCCAGCCGCAGTAGCATTGATCGAAGCGCGGACCACCGGTCTTGAACGGCTATCGACGGAGGTCTCGAAGGCGTATGCCCAGTTGTGCGATCCGGCGGCGGCCGAAAAAGGAGGATTGCGGTATGAGCCGAGTTTCGAACACGCGTCCGCCGAGGCGTTCCAGGCGCGACTCGAAGCGGGACGGAGCCGCGATGCCCAGTTCCGCACGACCATGATCGGACCGCACCGGGACGATTTTGCGTTTTCCGTCAAAGGGACGGCGGCGAAGGACTTCGCCTCGGAAGGACAACAGCGATCGCTCGTCCTGGCTCTCCGACTCGCGCAGTCCGCGTGGTTTCACGAGAAGAGCGGCGTTCGCCCGGTGCTGCTCGCGGACGACGTGCTCGGCGAACTCGATCCTGAGCGTCGTCGCCGTTTTTGGGCCGCGATCGATCCAGAAGCCCAGATTTTGGCAACGGGCACCCGTTTGCCGGAGACCGGGCTCGGCGAGTGGCAGGTATTTGACGTCAAAGACGGTGACTTCAACGAAAGGTCAGTCGGATGACGCAACTGGAACCCTGGCAGTGGGGCCTTGCGATTGTCGGCGCGTTCCTGGTGGGCATATCGAAGACCGGGATCGCGGGACTCGGATTGTTGTTTGTTGTGATGTTCGCGCAGATCATGCCGGCGAAGCAGTCGACCGGAATCGTGCTGCCATTGCTGATCTTCGGGGACATCATCGCCGTTGCCTCGTATCGGCAGCACACGCAGTTCCGGTTTCTGTGGAAGTTGTTTCCCTGGACTGCGGCGGGCGTGTTCATCGGCTACTTCGCGCTGCAACGGATCAACGATCACGAGGCGAAGGTACTGATCGGTGGAATCATTCTCGGGTTGTTAGTTGTTCATCTGGCACGTCGACGCGGCGTTGTGAAGGCGGAGGCAGATCATGGCTGGTGGTTTGCGCCCATCATCGGAGTCCTCGCCGGGTTCACCACGTTGGTCGCGAATGCGGCAGGCCCATTGATGGTGATCTATCTGCTCGCGATGAGGCTGCCGAAGCTGGAGTTTGTGGGCACGAGCGCGATGTTCTTCCTGCTCCTGAACCTGTTCAAAGTGCCCTTCATGCTGAAACTGGGGCTGATCACTGAGCCGAGTTTCTTTATCAACCTGTGTCTGGCGCCAGCGGTGGTTCTCGGGGCGTTGCTCGGGCGCAAAGTTTTGGTGAAGCTGGACCAGCGTGTATTCGAAAATCTGGCGCTCATCCTGAGCGCGGCCGCAGGGGCCAAGTTATTGCTGTCGCGGTGAGGCGTAATTTGAAGCGGAGAGTCGGAGTGCCGCGCCCAAAGTCCGCGAAGGAAACAATGTGAGATGGATCGACGTACGCGGGCATACGACAGGACGGTTGCCCAACGCAGGAAGCGCGCTCGCGCGCGGTCGATGGATCGCCCCCGTGTTTTACGCGCCTCGGCGGTTTCGCGGCTCGAATCTTACAACCGACCGCGCGCAAGCGCGCTTCCTACGTTCCGTCTTCGCGTTCTTCCTGCGGTTCGCGTGAGGCCCTTTCCTCCCACACGTCGCTTCTCGGAGTATATAAAACCGACACGCAGAATTGTCCGTGATCTTAGCGTGAACGGTGTTTAAGCCTGATCACGATGCCGCGAATGAACGTGCGAGACATGTGGAAGGCGAAACTCGAGGGGCGAGCCGTGGCCAGTCAGGGCACGCCGATCATTTCAATGCAGCGCGAGGCGTTTGCGGGGCGGGTATTGGGGATCGATCCGTCGCTGCGCGGCACTGGGCTGGCGCTGATTGAATTCGTTCCGGGTCGTTCACCGATTTTGTTGCGCTGCCAAACGGTCACGGTTCCGGCGAAGCTTCCGATGGCGTTCGCGTTGGCTCAGATTCATCGAGCGGTGCTGGGGTTTCTCGACGGCACCGATGTCCGGCACGTTGCACTCGAGCAGACGATTTTCGTGCAGAATTTTCAGACCGCGCAGATTCTCGGCGCGGCACGAGGAGCCGCGATCGCCGTGGCTGCGCTGCATTCGCGACCGGTCTTCGAGTACGCTCCGTTGCGCGTGAAACAAGCAGTCGTGGGCGCAGGTCGCGCGAGCAAAGAACAGATGGCGCGAACGGTGATGGCATTGCTGGGACATGGCCGGACGCTCGCAGTCGATGAAGCGGATGCCGCCGGCGTTGCGCTCTGCCACGCGTTTACGTGGCGGGAGTAGGGGTATCGTTGGAACGTGAGCGCGGCGCAGCATGCCGCAGGACAGCCCTGCAATTGCGCCCGAGACAACGCGTCCACGTCGAACATTCGCGCGTACTCATGGGATGAAACGGCTGCTCTTAATCCTCCCGATCCTCACTCTGATCGGCTGTACCACCATGTCTTCCGCCAACAATCTCCATTCGGTCAGCTACGTTGATCTCGATCGGTATCTCGGACGCTGGTACGTGATTTCTCACGTCCCTTATTTCCTCGAAAACGGAAAAGTTGGAACGTCGGACAATTACGCACGACGGCCCGATGGAAAGCTCGACGCGATTTTCGCCTTCCGGAAAGAATCACTGACTGCTCCTGAAAAGACCTGGAACGGCGTCGCCGAGATCACCGACCCGAAGACGAACGCGGAATGGAAGGTGAGCTTCGTCTGGCCAATCAGCGCGACCTATCGCGTCTTGGAGCTTGACCCGGATTACCGCTGGGCGGTCGTCAGCAACGGCAATGGGAAACTCGTTTGGGTTCTCGCGCGCGAGACGTCACTCCCGGACGCTCAGTATCAAGACATCCTCCGTCGCGTCACCGCTCAAGGCCTTGACGCGAACAAACTCGTAAAAGTCCCGCAGCTCGACCGGTAACTATGAATGGAGGCTTTGCAGCTGTGCTTCATCGAGCACGATCGGCCGCACGAGCACGTTCGGTCAATCCGTTCGTTGAATCCGATAGCGACCGTTGCCGACGAAGGGGCGCGCAGTCCCGCTCTCATCCACGGTAAGGTAAATGACGGCGTAGCGTTGCCTGGGATCGACGGTGACCGAGCCACTCAGGACTTTAACCACGCGGAAGTCGTCAGCCTGAACGCGAACCGACGACGCTGGCCATCGGTCCACGGCGCCGGCGAGGTCGAACGTGAATTGCCACCGCAACGAGCGCGTACTGGGACCGCATGAACCGAAGAACAGGCCGCGCTTGAAATTCTTCAGGTCGAAACTGACGTGTTTCTCACGGGATGGTGAATGAGTGTAGTCATGCCAGAAGCTTACTTCGGTCGCGGCTTTCACGGGCAACGCTCCGAAGAGTGCCATCACCACGAGCCATCGCGTGAGGAGTTTGATCATGACGCATTCGAGACTGCAACGAAGCTGCGCCAGGTCGAACGGGATTTCACTCCCCGGTCAGGTCGCGCACGGCTCACTCGCTTGTCTTGAAAACGCTTCGTACGGCGCCCGCGATGCGACCGCGATCGGTGTAGGTGGACTGGAGCTCGTTGGTGATCGTCTCGACCGCTTCATCGACCGACTTGCCGGCGGTCTTGAGCGCCGCGGTCCGCGTCTTGATGGTGGTCAGATATGACCGGTAACCGGTGATGAGCCCCGAGTCGCCAATCGGCCCGTGGCTCGGCACGAGTTTCTGCGGGGAGAGTTTCTCGAGTTGATCCAGGCTGCCGAGCCAGTGCTGGATATTCGAATACGGGCTGGCAAAGGAAGGTTGCGGTTTCATCACGACGTCGCCGGAAAAAAGAATGCGATCGGGCTCGACCCAATAGACCGTATCGCCGCGCGTGTGGTTTGGTCCCATGGCGATGGCTCGCACCGTCACGCCTCCGAGGTCGACCGTGTGCTCGCGCTCGAACGTCAGATTCGCCGGACGGAATTCGGCGTCTTGCAGCAGTGCAGCGGTCAACGGTGAACGCGTGCTGAAGGTTTTGGCGAGTTCGAGGCCAAATTCCTGGATGTCCTTTTGTTGATCGAGTGAGCGGAGCAGCTGGGTTTCCCGGGGAAATGCCATTGCGCCGAGGTCATGTTCGGGATGGAAGTGGGTGGTCCCAAGATAGAGTTCAGCCGTCTGACTGACCTGGCGAAGTTCGCGAACGACCGCCTCCCCGTTTTTCCGACCGAGTCCCGTATCGACGACAAACGTACCGCGGGTACCGACGATGATTCCGACATTCGGCACGAGCGGCATGCTGGCGTCAGGAATCACATAGACGTGCGGTGAGATTTTCTCCGTGACACCTTCGCGAACGACGGGATTGAGTGGCTGCGCCTCAGCGATGATCGACGAACACGCGGCTGCGAAGATGAACGCCGTGCGGCGAAGGAGGTTGGATGGAGACATGGCTGGTGAATCGGGTGGACGGGGGTTTTCGGAGCGGGTCGGGGTTGACGGGGAATTGGGGAAGTGCCGCACGCTTGCGCGCCTGTTTAAGGGATGGTGTCGCTGATGTTCCACAGCAACGTGGCGAGGCTGCCGAAGTCTGGATTTTCGCCGCTTCGGCTGCAACAATATCGATCGTCCACGGGCGGGGGTAGTCGTTGCGGACCGTCGCTGGAAGGATGAGCTTTGACGTCGAGCTGAGCGATCCTGCGCACCTCGCCATGACACGATGAGATCATTGCGCCTCCGCTCAACGCCACGTTGGTCCGGGTCTCGGAATGACAGAACGGGAAGCTCTGCCTTAAGCGGGTTACGACTGGCCCGCCGAGCTTCCATCGACGGCAACCAGGCAGCAAAGCGCGATGAGGATTAGGAGAGCAAGGAGCATGACCGGCGTCATATGTTCTACGAACGAAGCGCGAGATTTTGGACACCCGTTCCAAAGATCTTTTCTCTTCGACTGTTATTCGGATCGGCGGACGCACCTCATGCGTCTTGAGTGGGACCGAGCGGGCAGGAGCACGCTCACGAACGAGCGCACGAAGCTCAGATCGGTTTCGCGGAGACGCGGCCTAAATCGGGGCTCGCCGGAACTGGCCTCGAACGGTTTGTTCGATCCTGCCCCGATCTTCTTCCGACGCGTTCTCTTCGGATTCTTACCTCGCTCTATGATTTCACGACGAATTCTCCGCACGCCATTCTTCCTCTCGTGCTGTGCTGTGTTGATCCTCGGCCAACTGGCTCACGCGGCGGAGCAAGCCGCTCCTGCGGCCAACCCAGTTTCGCCGGTTGCGCCACCACCCCGGCCGACGCCGCCGACGCGCCCACCGGACGGACCGGGGGTGCCGAAGTTTACCGTCGCGGGAGCGAAGGCCGGAGACACTGCTCTCCGTGCCGCGCCAGGAGCCAACCCTCCCGTCGACGTCGAGGGCGATTTTCTTATTGGGCCGGATTATCTGCCAGCGCCGGAATTAAACGTCGTGGAAGGCGTACCGCGTGGAAGGGTCGAGCAGTTCACGATGGATTCAGCTGACAGCAAATTCTATCCTGGCATCGCGCGCGACACGTTTGGCACGGTGGATCCGGGCAACCCGAAAACACTGATCGTCGAAACGCATCCGGCGCCCTACAAGCGGACGATCACCGTGTATATCCCGCATCAATACACGGGGGGCGCGGCGCCTTTCATCGTGACGCATGACGGCCCGGCACTCGGCAAGCCTGACATGAATTTGCCGCACATCCTCGACAACCTGATCGCACAAGGCCGGGTCCCCGTGATGATTGCGGTCATGATCGCCCACGGCGGCGGTGATGCGCAGGGACATGAACGCGGATTGGAGTACGACACCTTGTCCGGGAAGTTCGCCGAGTTCATCCAGGCGGAGGTCCTGCCGCTCGTGGAGAAGAACTACCGCGTGAGACTGACGCAGGATCCGGAAGGACGCGCGGCCATGGGCAGCAGCTCAGGGGCGGCAGCGGCGCTGACGATGGCCTGGTATCATCCGGAATGGTACCGCCGCATCATTTCCTATTCGGGCACCCACGTGAATCAGCAATGGCCCTTCAATCCGGAGACGCCCGACGGCGCCTGGGGCTATCATGCAAAGCTGATTAAGGACAGTGCGCCCAGGCCGATCCGGATTTGGATGCAGGTCGGCGATCGGGATCTCATGAACCCGAACGTCATGCGGGATGGCATGCACGACTGGGTCGAGGCGAATCATCGGATGGCCGCGGTGTTGAAGGCCAAAGGCTATCACTATCAATACGTGTTCTCGCTCAACTCCGGGCACAGTGATCGCAACGTCCGGGCGCAGACCTTGCCGCAGGCGCTTGAGTGGGTCTGGCGGGGGTACGGTCAGCCGGGCAGTTCGGCGGTCGCAAAGTAACTCGGTGGACCGGCGGCGTGGCGATTGCAGCCGGTGATTCCGTGAAATATCTCGAACGCGGGCGGAACCTGCGCAAGGTGTCGACCCGAGCATGAAGTCCGCCGGGAAACCCGTTGTTACCATCTACGAGATCGCCAAGCACGTGGGCGTCTCGCCCGCGGCAGTTTCGTCAACCTTGGCGAACCGACACGTGGAACGGCGGCTGGCGTCGAACACCGTTCGCAAAATTCGCGAAGCGGCGGCCGAGCTTGGGTACGTCCCCAATATGGCAGGGCGTAGGCTGCGGGCGCACAAGTCTGCCACGCGCCAGTTCGATCTCGCGATTGTGACGTCCTTCGAGGCTCCGCTGCCGCTGGTTGGTCAGGCGTTGCGGGCGCTGCAGAACGCCGTCGACATCCAGACCGACGACACGACACGTTACGCGGTATCCATCGAAATGTTTCACGCGGGCCGTTTGAGTGAAAAACCGTCCTTGCTCGATGCCAACCGGTATCACGGGGTCATCATCACGAACACGCTCCCGAATGATGACGCGTTTCTCGCCGAGGCGCGTTTGCCCTATCCCGTCGTCGTGCTGGGCCGTCGAAATCCGCGTTATTGCTGCGTGCTGGAAGCGCCGGAATTCGTCGGTCGGCGCTCCGCGGAAGTATTGCTCGATGCCCGGTGTATGCGACCGGCCATCCTTCATGGCCGACAGTTGACACACACCACGTCGGACCGATTTGCCGCGTTCACTCGCGCCGTCAGAGACCGCACCGGCGATGACCCGGTTGAGATCGTGAGCTCGGGCTTGCAGCCGCGTGATGGCGCGGCGGCGCTCGAGGCATTTTTCGCGAAGGGTGGGCAGCTCGACGGATTGTTCGCGGTCAACGACAGCCTTGCGGCGGGAGCATATCAGGCGATCAAGGTCAGCGGACGAAAAATCCCCGAAGACGTCGCGGTGGTGGGAGTGGGAGATTACGAACTCGCAGAGTATTTGGACCCGTCTTTGACGACCGTGGCAGGCGCGAATGAGGCGATGGTCGCTGAGGCGGTCCCGTTGCTTTTCCGACTGCTCCGTGGCGAGGAGAACGTACCCACCGAGGTGCTTGTTGTGCCTCCGATATTCCTGCGCGCGTCGACCCAGCGGGCGAAGTAGCAGACGAGGAATGAGATTCCCGGGATAATTCTGAATTCGTTTCTTGACCTTGCTAAATCCATTTAGCTACGGTCCGAATGTCCACCCATGTTGGCCCCACCGACCACTAGGCTATAACGCTTTGCATTTTGCTAAATCGTTTGAGCTAAACAACCATGCGACCGCCCCCCACACCATGACCCAGACCACCCTCCGCTCCCGTATTCCCCGCTGGCTGCTTGCGTCGCTCCCAGCGTTGCTCCTGCCCCTTCGTGCCCAAACCACCGCCGCGCCGGGCTCGAATGGCACGGATGATGTGGTCAGACTTCAGCCGTTTTCGGTCACCGCCGAGGCGAGCAGCGGCTATCGCGTTACCTCCGCTTCGACTGCAACGCGGACCAACACCCCGCTGATCGAAATTCCGCAGACCGTGGACATCGTGACCAAGGAATTTTGGAACGACGTTGGCGCGACCACGTTCGACCAGTCGTTCCGCTATCTCGCGAATGTGTATGT
>JBDSPT010000215.1:0-5649 GCA_039930205.1 Opitutus sp.
AGTCCGGTCTCGGTCGGAGTTTCGAAGCTCGTTGCCGCAGACTCTGAAGCGGAATCGCCAGGAATGACACCGGCTTTGCGGAAAATCGAATGGATGCGAGCGACTGCGTACAGGAGGTAAGGCGCGGTATTGCCCTCGAGGCTCAGCATCTTCTCCCACGAAAAAACATAGTTACTGCTCCGGTTCTGCGCGAGATCCGCATACTGAATCGCCCCCACGCCAACCGTCTCGGCAATCTGGCGACGCTCGCCGTCCGGTAGATCGGGATTTTTTTCGGCAACGGTCGTGTAGGCGCGATCGACGGCCTCATCGAGCAGCGCCTTGAGTTTGATCGTGCCCCCATCACGGGTTTTCAGCGCTTTGCCATCTTCGCCGGTGACAGCACCAAAGGTCACGTGATGTAACTCGGGAACATGCCGATTCGTGGCCGCAAACCATTTCTCCACCGTCAAGAACAGCTGTTCAAAGTGGTCGGCCTGACGAAAATCCGTGACGACCACAATTCCATCCGCCTTGAAGTGCACGGTTCGATACAGCGCTGTCGCGAGATCGGTCGACGCGTAGCCACTGGCGCCATCCGCTTTCCGGACCATGAACGGATTGGGGCGCTCTACTTTGCGATTGAAACGAGGATGGTCGTCGTGGAACACGACCAGCGCGCCATCACTCGTCTCGGCCAGGCCGGAGTCCACGAGCTCACGATACACTTGCTCAACCTTGTCGTTGTAGAAACTCTCACCGAGGTTGAAATCGAACTTAATCCCGAGCCGGTCGTAAATCTGCTGGAAGGCGCCTAGGCTGACGTCGCTGAATTTTTTCCAGAGCGCTACGTTTTCAGGATCGCCGGTCTGGAGTTTAACGAGCTCGCGCCGCGCCTCATCGAGGGCAGGGGAGTCGTCGGGAGTAGCATCGTGTCCCAACTTGTAGACGCGTTCGAGTTCCTCGATCGGTTCCGTCGCCAGCGCATCCGGATGGGCCCAGCGTTTGAAGCCGTAGATCAGCTTGCCGAACTGGGTTCCCCAATCTCCGAGATGATTATCGCGAATCACGCGGGCGCCGGTGAAGGACAGCAGTCGACAGATCGCTTCCCCGATCACGGCGGAACGAAGGTGACCGACGTGCATCTGCTTCGCGGTGTTGGGAGAACTGTAGTCAACGACCCAGGTTTGGCCGGAGTGCGCGGCGGCAGCTCCGGTGGCGAGTGATTCGCGCGACGAGTGAAGGCGCAGCCACTCGAGTAGGGCAGCCGGCTTGAGCGCCAAATTGATGAATCCTGGTCCGGCAATCGACACCTCAAAGCGTTCGCGCACCTCAGCGGACAGAGCGGCCACCAGCTTCTCCGCCACGGCGCGTGGGTTTTCCTTCCGAGACTTTGCGTATCCGAGAACCCCATTCGCCTGATAATCTCCGTGCTTCGGATCCGCCACCCGTACATCGGGGGAGAACGTGGTGGCATCCAATCCGGCGGACGCAGCCGCGGCCTTGAGGACCTGGTTGAATTCCGCCGATAGGTTGAAGCTGACGTGCATCGCCCGACACAACCGGAACGCGCACCGAGCGCGCAAGCTTTTGTCGGCTCTGAGCGCCCCGTCTCAACGTAGCCGGCGCGCTCGCGCGGGCACAGGAATCGGGGCACCGGAGTGGAGCGTCTGGTCAGAGATTGCGGCCGAAGCGTTCGCGAGCGCGCTGCCTACGACCGGAGGAACGCGGACCTGCGTCGCTTGCGGCTCGCCATTGATATTTGGCATCGCGCAAGCTTCGTCCGGTACTCTCATCGATGGACGCGCATTATCTGGAATTTCTAAGCTTCCTACTCCGCTGGCTGCACGTCATCGCGGGCATCGCTTGGATTGGCTCTTCGTTCTACTTCATCTGGCTGGACAATAGTCTGGATCCGCCGCCGGCCGGGTCCGACGCCGCTAAAAAAGGAGTATCCGGTGAGTTGTGGGCAGTTCATGGTGGAGGGTTCTATAATCCGCAGAAGTACGCGGTCGCTCCCGCTTCGCTGCCGGAAAAACTGCACTGGTTCAAATGGGAGGCGTATACCACCTGGCTCTCCGGTACGGCGCTTCTCGTTGTCGTCTACTGGTTGAGGGCGGGATCGATGATGCTCGATCCGAGCGTGGCCAGTATCTCGGCCTGGCAAGCGGTCGGAATCGGGGCGGCGAGCATGGTCGGTTCGTGGATCGTGTACGACCTGCTTTGCCGATCGAAGCTTGGTAAACACGATATGGCGCTCGGTGCGGTCGTCTTTCTGCTCATGACCGCGCTGGCGTGGGGCTTGTCTCGAAGCTTGGGCGGCCGCGCGGCGTTCATCCATCTCGGCACATCGATTGGCACCATCATGGTGGCGAATGTCTTTTTCGTGATCATCCCCGCGCAACGGCGAATGGTTGCGGCCATGCGCGCGGGTGGGCTGCCGGATCCGCAAGACGGCAAGCGCGGCAAGCAACGCAGCGTGCACAATAACTACTTCACGCTGCCAGTGCTGTTCACGATGATCAGCAATCACTATTCATCGACCTACGCCCATCCGTATAATTGGGCGGTCCTGATGCTGATTGCTGCGGCGGGCGTCTCCATCCGGCATTTCTTCAACCGGCGACACAAGGGTGTGCTGGCCTGGCAGTATCCGGTTCTTGGAGCCGTTCTGCTCGGTGTCGTCGCTTGGTGGACGGCGCCGCGAGTTCCATCTTTGCCGAAGCTCGACCGCCCGTTTACGTTTGAGCAGGTGCGCACGATTGTCGGTCAACGGTGCATCACCTGTCACTCGACGAATCCGACTTTCCCGGGAGTCGCCCAGCCGCCAGCGGGAGTGGTTCTGCAGACGCCTCAGTTGATCAGCCAGAACGCTCAGCGGATCTATCAACAGGTGGTGGTCACACGAATCATGCCGTTAGGTAATGTAACTCAAATCACTGACCAAGAGCGGGCGATCATCGCCGCATGGGTTTCTGCAGGAGCGAAAACCGAGTAGGATTTTGGCCGCTGGCGTTTTCAGGCGTCATTCGACGCTGAAAGTGAGTCGTTGCTTCCATTTGCGGGCGAGACGAGGAAAACATCCCCATTTGATATCCGTCGAATCGGAAGTATATTACAGGGCGGCGAGATTGAATTTGTAACAGGCTGGCGCCTGTCGGAACTGCGGGTTTCGGCTCGACAAAGTGTCATATGATGCTTTGCTCGCAAACTTTTCCGCGCCGCGGCTTCGCGGTGGTTCTTACTCTATACACATGACGAAACGTACAATCCCGGCCCGCCGGTTCATTAAGCCTACTTTCGAGTACCTCATCGAAAAGAAGCGCGATGGCGGTGAGTTTACGCAGGAGGAGATCCGCTATATCATTGATAGCACGCTGGATGGCGAAATGCCGCAGCACCAGCTATCGGCCCTGATGATGGCAATCTACTTCTCAAATATGTCCGCCCAAGAGACGGCGGACCTGACCGAGGAGATGATGCTTTCTGGCGAAGTGATCGACCTT
Source organism: Opitutus sp. (assembly GCA_039930205.1). GTDB lineage: Bacteria > Verrucomicrobiota > Verrucomicrobiia > Opitutales > Opitutaceae > Opitutus. The sequence continues at coordinate 3,486 of JBDSPT010000215.1, forward strand.
TCGAACATCGCTAAACCGAAGATTGACAAGTACTCGACAGGCGGAGTGGGCGATAAGACGTCGTTAGTTCTGGTCCCGTTGGCGATGGCGAGCGGTGTGGTGGTTCCGATGATGTGTGGGGTGGAACACGACTACGTCATCAATACCCTTGAGAAGCTGAGTGCGTTCCCCGGCTTCAAAGGCCATCTGCCCATCGATCAGTTCATCGCGCAACTTGGTCGCATCGGGGGTGCAATCGTCCAGCAGAGCGAGGCACTCGCTCCGGCCGACGCCAAATTCTACGCCCTTCGGAAAGAAACCGGCACCATCCCAAGCTTGCCACTTATCACGGGCAGCGTGCTCTCCAAGAAGCTCGCCGAAGGCTCCGAAGGTTTGGTGATCGACGTAAAATGGGGCAACGGCTCGTTCATCAAAGATCTCGAACAGGCCAAGCAGCTGGCGCGGTCGATGACCCGGGTAGGACGCTCGATGAAGCGTCGCTGCGTGGCCTTGGTCACGGACATGAATCAACCGCTTGGTGACACGGTTGGAACTTCCCTCGAAGTCAAAGAGGCAATCCAGTTGCTCAAGGGTGAAGGTCCGGAGGACATGAAGGAACTCGTACTCAAGCTGGGCATGGAAATCGTTCGCCTGGCCGGCGTCGCGGGTTCGACGCTCTCAGCCAAGCAGACGGTTCAACGTCATCTGACCGACGGCTCTGCACTCCAGAAGTTCAAGGATCTGGTCAAAGCCCAGGGTGGCGACACGATCTTCATCGATCATCCCGAACGCTTCCCGGCGGCTAAGCACATTCGTAAACTGCCGGCGCCCAAGCGCGGGTATGTTCACACGATCAACGCCGCCATGATTGCCCGAGGTGTTCATCTCCTCGGTGCCGGTCGCGAAGACCCACATGACAAGGTCGATCATGCGGTGGGCGTTTCTGAAATCAAGAAGGTCGGCACCCAGGTCAAACAGGGCGAGCCGCTGATGATGATTCACTACAATGACGAGGCGAAGCTGGAGCAGGCGCTGGAGCATTTCAAAAATGCTTACCGCCTCGCGCCTAAGCGCCCCACGCCACCGCCGCTCATTGTCGAACGCGTCGCCTGATCTCCGATACAGCGACAAATTTCAAAGCCGGCCGGCAACGGTCGGCTTTTTTATTCCCGGATACGGGTTCGGCCAGCAGACTGCGCCTGCTGCGCACGTCATTGGCCGGGCCGAAGGCTGCCTCCCTTCGCAGGATGAATTGCCGGATGGTTCCAGAGGCGTGGGGAGTGGTTGTCTCTTCTCCAGCGCAACGCGTGTGGTCTCGTCACAGCTTCCGGCGTTGATGACTGAAAGAGAGGACCGTGATCACAATGATTGTGCCGAAAACGAACGCGGAAATCGGTATCCACAATGCAGGATGGAACATGGCGGCGAAGAGTTGTGAGAGGTTGATTGATGGACTGGTTTCGAAGGTGAGTGGCGGCAGCCAGGTGTTTGGACTCAGAAGTCGTACGATTCCTTGAAGGGCGCAGGTTGTTGGGTTGCGGACCCCAAGGCGGCGCCGTACATAGGGCAGATGTCCGAAGACGAGAGCTTTGACGAAGTCACCACCTCGGCTCACCCGTCTTCTGCCAGCGCCGCCCCACGAGCGCCGATTGACCGATCGATGTGGCCGAAGCCCTGGGCTCAGCTGAAGTACTTCACCTTTCAGCCCGCGATTTTCCCACGCTTGCTCGGGCAAGTGTCGTCCGACGCGCGGCCGGGTGATTTCGTGAACGTCTACGACAAGAACGGCAATCTCACCGGTGGCGGTCTATTTAATCCGCGCGCGAAGATCCCGCTGCGCGTGGTTTGTCACTCGACCGAGCCCGTTGCCGAAAGCTATTTCGAGGCCGCAATTCGGCGCGCGGTTGGACTCCGGCGTGATCTGTTCAAGCTCGACGAAGTCACCGATGCGTATCGGTTAATCTATTCAGACGGCGACGGGCTGAGCGGTTTGATGATCGATCGCTATGGCGACACGTTGATGTGCGAGGTTTACAGCCTGGGCATCGCGCAGCGCCTCCCAGGATGGCTGCCGCTCCTCCACGAACTCGCCGGCACGAAGTTCGCCCGGGTTCACGTGGACCACGATCTGGGCAGCTTGGAAGGAATCAAACCTTCGACCTTCAAGGAGACCAACGCCGCAGCG
>JBDSPT010000216.1:0-4386 GCA_039930205.1 Opitutus sp.
GCACCAATGGGATCGTCGGCCAGCCCGGCAGCCAGGCGATTCACTGTATTGGCCGTCGCAGGACAAACGATTGCGAGATCCGCGGCGCGGGCGAGATTGATGTGGTCCAGCGCCCGACCGGGTTCAAAGACATCACTGAAAACGGGTCGTCCGCTCAAACCTTCGAGCGTCGGCGCGCCGACGAAGCGGAGTGCTGCGGGAGTTGCAACGGTCTGTACCGTCACGCCCGCTTGGGCGAGCCGCGAGATGGCGGTGCACGCCTTGTAGCAGGCGATGGAACCGCTGAGCAGAAACAGGACGTTACCGTGCGACATTGTCGATCAAACGGGTTTGTCCCAGGCGAACCGCCCCAAAACGACGACCCTCGCGGTCTTCGACGTAGTCGACGACGAAGCCAGCGGACGTGAGCTCCGCGATCGCATCGGCGGCGGTTGGAGCGGCGGTGAGTGCCTCGTGAAAACCGGGTGCGAGCAGGCGCTCACCGATCGAGAGACGGGCGTTGCGTGAACTCATCGCCAGACCATCGGCTTCACGGACGGTCGGGCAGCCGACGATCTTCGTGGGAATGAAGAACGCTTCGCACATCCCACGGATGAGCAGGAGCTGTTGATAATCCTTCTCGCCGAAATACGCCGCGTCGGCGTCCGCGATCTGCAGCAGTTTGAGGACGACCGTCAGCATCCCGGAGAAATGGCCGGGACGGTGCGCACCGCAGAGTTCGCGACTGTAAGAATCTTCGGTCACGGAGTAGTGTTTCCCATTCGGATACATCTCACTGACGCTGGGTGCGAAAATCACATCGACCTGGGTCCGCGCAAGACGGCGCGAGTCGGGTTCGAGCGTTCGTGGATACTTTTGAAAATCGTGTGGCTCGTCGAACTGCGTCGGGTTGACGAAGATCGAGACCAGCACGACGTCGTGGTTCCGTCGCGCCGCCTCGCACAGCGATAGGTGGCCTTCGTGGAGTGCTCCCATGGTCGGAACAAAACCGATCGACTGGCCGTTCCGGCGGTAGTCCGCCCGCAACGTCCGCCACTCCAATACCGTGTGAACGATCAGCGCCATGTTCGAACGCGAGGGACGTGAGGTGACGAATGGGCGTGGGAGCGGATCATTCGAAGGTTTCCGTTGCGGTCGGGAAGCTGCCGTTGCGCACGGCATCAGTGAAATCGGTCACGCCTTGACTGAGTACGCCAGCACCGTCGGCGAAATGCCGAACGAACCGCGCTTTGAAATTCGGATTGAGCCCCAACAGATCGTGGAGCACGAGGACCTGGCCATCGCAGTCAACGCCCGCGCCGATCCCGATCGTCGGAATCGACAGCGAGCCCGTTATCTCTCCTGCGAGTGCTCCGGGAATACATTCGAGAACGACGGCGAACGCTCCGGCGCGTTGGAGCGCGGCTGCGTCTTCACGAAGTTGTTGCGCATCGGCTGCGTTTCGCCCCTGCACGACGTAGCCGCCGAGCGCATGCACGGATTGAGGCTGCAACCCGAGATGGCCCATCACGGGCACGCCGGATTGGACCAAGTGACGGATAACGTCCTCGTGTCCGCGAACGCCTTCGATCTTCACCGCATGGGCTCCGGCGCGCATCAGTTGCGCGGCGCAATCCAGGGCGTGCGAGGTCCCGCGCCGAGCCGTGAGAAACGGGAAGTCAGCGACGATCAATTTTCCGGGCGCACCGCGTGCGACGGCACGGGTGTGCATGGAAATGATCTCAACCGTGGCGCCCAGGGTGTCGCGTTCACCGTGAATCACCATCATGGCACTGTCGCCGACCAGAAGGCAGTCCACCGGAGTCTCTGCCAGCAGCCGCGCCGACCACGCGTCGTAACTGGTGACGACGACGAGCTTGCGATGATTGGTCTTCGCCGTGGCGAAGTCTCGGATGGTGGGCATGCGGGAAGGACCACATGCAACACAGGAATGCCGTCCCCACAAGGCGCGCCCGTGTCACCCATTTTGGAACCATCCGGGTTCCGTGCTTTCGCATTCGCCGATGCGCGTGAACTGCGCGTTCGATCGCCCCGTCAGTGCTTCTGTAACTGCAGCGCAACTTTGGCCAAAGCGTCGTCCAGCGACTGCACGCGAAGCGGCTTCGTCAAATGGATCACAAATCCCGCGGCATGACTCCGAGCGATGTCGCTCTCCATGCCGTACCCGGTGAGCGCAATGCCCGTAAGTCCCCGGCTGTCGCGTAATTCGCTCATGAGTTCGTACGGATTTCCATCGGGCAGGCCGATGTCAGATATGACAAAGTCAATATGTTCGCGCGTTAGGGATTCGCGTGCCTCGGCGACCGATCCCGCGGCAATGACTTCATAATGGCGTCGAAGCAGGAGTTGCTGGAGCGTCAACCGGGTCGGGGCGTGATCTTCGATCAACAAAATGCGGCCGCGTAAGGTCGGTTGGTCTCCGTCGTTGAGCGGCAGAGGCACGAGAAGGGGAGCAGTGCCGGCGACATGTGGCATGGGCGCACGCGAATCCATCCGATCCAGGGGCAGCTGGATGACGAAGGTGGACCCGCAACCACGGCCAACGCTCCGGGCGCGGATCGAGCCATGATGCAAATCCGTCAGCATTCGCGAGATGGCCAGTCCAAGGCCGACGCCACCGAAGCGGTGCAAGCCGCTGGTGCTGGCGTGATCGCCTTGGGAGAACGCCTCGAAAATCCGCTCGAGTTCGCTCGGCAGCATCCCGATGCCGGTATCGGTGATCTCGATTGTCAGATCGCCTGTGTCGGTGCCGACTCGAGTCTCAACCGTGAGATCTCCGCGCTCGGGCGTGAACTTCACCGCATTCTTCAGCACGTTCCAGAAGACTTGCTGCAATCGCACCGCGTCCCCGAGAACGGCGGAGTTCGGCGCGTTAAGCCTCAGCTTCGGAACGATCTGCTTCCGGTCCAGGTCCGATTGCACCGTCGCCAACGCATCGCGCAGAATCGTATGCACATCCTGCGGACGCATCTCAAGATGGAGTTTTCCGCGTGTGATGCGAGTGAGGTCGAGCAGGTCGTCGATCAAACGAGCTTCGAGTTCGACGTTCTTTCGAATCGTTGCGAAATCAGCCCGAATGCCCGGCGGCAACGTTTTGTCCTCGGCGGCTTCGCTCGCGAGCAAGAGCACGGGATTTAGCGGCGTGCGAAGCTCATGCGACAAGGCGGCGAGAAAATCATCCTTCGCCCGCGAGGCTGCGACCGCTTCGTCACGAGCCCGCTCGAGTTCCTGTTCGGTCCGTTTGGAGCCCGTGATGTCTTCCGTCACGGCGATCGCGGACTCCACGACTCGCTGGTCGTTGCAAATGAAAGCAATACTGTTGCGGACCCAGACGAAGCCGCCGGTCGGGCGACTGTAACGGGTTTCGATCACGAACGAGGACGCGTCGCGAGCGGAGTTCTCAGTGAGAAACAAGTGATGCCCGATATCTGCGTGGTGGATGATATCCTGCATCCGGAGCAGCAGCAGGACTTCGCGAGTGCGACCGACAATCTCGCAGTAACGGTCGTTCACCATCGTGAACCGCCCGGTCAGATCGGTCTGTGCGATGCCGGTACCGGCCTGTTGAAAGACGGCGGAAAGGCGCTCTTCGCTCGCTCTCAGCGCCAGATGGCTCGCCTGAATCTGGCTCAGCATGCCGTTGAAGGCTTCGGTGAACCCGCCGAGCTCGTCGTTGCTCAGTTTCACGGCGCGAATCGAATAGTCGCGATTCTCTGCAACCAGCCGGGCGGTATTTGCCAGTTCGAGAACCGGTTCGGCGATCAGGCGCTGGAAGAAGTTGGAGAGTATGAGCGCCAAAACTCCGGAAGCGGCGACCACCGCCCACAGCACGAGCCCGTAAACCCCGAGGCGTCGGTACATCCCGGACAAATCGCCGCGAATGTACAGCGCGCCCACGCGCTTCTGCCCCTCCATGACGGGTCGGAAAAAGGTGACATGGTGCAGCGCAAACTTAAATCCGTCCGTTGCTGGTGCGGCGGGTAAAGCCGCGAGGTCCTGATCGGCCGGATACGACACGTACAGGTGGCCTCGGGCGTCGTACAATGCGGCCATCGCGATTTCTGGCTCGGCCCGAAACCCGGAGAGAATCTCGGAGGCTCGCTTCGCGTCATCGTAAACCAGTACGGCGGAGCTGCTATCAGCGATGATCTGACCGATCGTGGAGAACGTCCGGCGAGTCGTTTTCTTGTAACTGTAAAGTTCGTACGCGAGTAACACCGATGACGTCAGCCCTAGAACGGCAAAGCTGGTGAGCAAGATCACCGTCACCAGCTTCCGTTTGATCGGCAGGTCGTGGAAAGCCATGCTCAGTCAGGTTGTCGGGAACGGGGGAGAGTGGCTTTGGTCGGCGCTGATCGGGGGCTCGATGCTCCGGTCACGCGGGTC
>JBDSPT010000217.1:0-5638 GCA_039930205.1 Opitutus sp.
GGTTTTGCGCACGTGCGTGAACACTTCGCGCCAGAAATCCTCCATCTCCGCGCGTTTGAGTCCGGATTCTTCATGGATCCGAAAATGCAGTCCGTCCATCGCCGGCACGCGCGCGATCAGTTCCTGCAGGGACGCGAGCGTGTAAGCGTTGAGGTTTTCAGTCGTCACGCCCTCGACCGAATTCGGGACCGAACGTCCGTTGTATTCGTCGACCCAATTCGCGCCGCCCGTCTGCACGCCGGCCCGATAGATGTGATCCCAAATGCCCAACGTCACCGTGATCCCGTGCGCGTGCGCGAGCTCGATCAGGCGATTGAGCGCCGCCAGATTGCGCCGCTGCTGCTCGGCCGTGAGATTGAGCATGTGGACACCGGGAAACCCCGGCGTGTCGAAGAAGTAGGGATATGGCGGCGCCAGGAACCCGCCGTTTTCGTAGCCGAAGATGAGCAGAAACCGATTGAAGCGATTCGCCGAGAGCAGCTCGAAATACCGCGTCCAGTAGCTTTCATCGTAGAAACGACTCTCCCAATAAGCGCGATTCATCGTGTAGACCGACAAGCACCGGTCCCGGATGGCAGGTTGCTCCTTTACCTCTCGCACGTGGGCGAACAGATCTCCGGACTTCTCCGACCAGCCGATCCGCTCAGCGACATCGAGCAACGCGTACATCAGTCCACGATCATCTGCTCCGTCCAGCCGCCACGTGGGCTTTCCCCCCACGACGAGCTTCCCGATCGCCAGAGATTCCGCCGGCGGGCGCGGGGTCATCTTTAGCTCAATGATCGTGTCACCCGTGGCGGTCGCGGATGACTTGACGGATTCGACCTGACTGCCAGCGGACTGAATGGCCGCGATGAGCTTCGCTTCGCCATAGTGCGCGGCGGGCCCGAGGGGAAAATCCGCGACCAGTGACACGGTGCCGCTTGATCGCGCCGCTGACGCCGAAACGCCCAGCACCGCCAGGCAAAGGAAAAGAGAAAGAAAGCGCATGACGACTGACTGACGCGCCGCGAAGCCAACGGGTTCGCTTTAAGGATGGATCCACCAAAACGCTCTGCATCAGCGCAGTGGTCTCGTAGGGGCGGCCCGGTTTGATGGGGTACGCTCCGGGAGGAGCGGGTGTCTGACACTCTGCGGTAGGGCTGCGTCTTCGAAGCGCCTTGGACCGACCAACGCCAGTGCGCGTTGGCCAGCGATCATTCCTTCCTCGGCTCAGAATAGTGTCGGTAGGCGGAATATAGTCCGTTCGGCGGACTCTCAACGTTGCCCATGACTGCGTTCTCCTTTGAAACTTCGTCACTCCGGGAGACCGCCGGCGAGGCGGGGCAGGCAACGCCCTGCATTTCCCGGAATAGCATCCGCTCCATTCCGTGGATACGGGCCCGGCCCTGGCTTTTTCGTCTTGTTCCGCTCGCCGCGGCTCTGGCCGTGACCGGGTGCACCGGCGTTCCGGTGGCGCAACAGCGGCTCGTTTCCCGACCCGGCATGATATTTTCGGATGCGCCGGAGCTGTCCTCACGGGGCGTGCTCGCCGCGCAAATCGAGCCCGGTCGCTCCGCGGGCGGCGCCCAGGCGGCAGGCTGTACCGCGTGCCGATGAAACGCGTTGCTCCACTCTTGCTGCTGGGACTGGTCTGGGCCCACGAACTTACGATCGCGGCCGAGCCCGCGGCCCGACTCTTTGGGGCGGCACCCTCGGCTGAGTTCAATGCGGAACTGCTTCACGCCTCGGACCTCACCCTCACTCACTCCTCTGATACCTTTCGGCTGGCGTGGACAAAAACCGAAGCCGCGCTCGCGATCGGGCTCGCCACCATCGCGGTCGACTACACCCCGGTTCCCTTCGACTTCCTCGGTCAGACCACCGAACTCAAATCGACCACGCCGTCTTTCCAGTTTGAGTTGAAGCACCGGGCGGGCGCACGACTCGAACTGCTCGCCGGGGCGGGCGTACGCCACGGCTTCGACAGCTATCGGGCGCTCTGGCTCGACGAATATTTCCGTCAGCGCTTTGCCAGGCTGGCGGGCTATCGCCGTGCCGATCCGAGCAGTCTGGCCGTTTCCGTCGGCGTGCGGTGGGAGTACCTCCCCGGTTCGGGTTTTGCGCAGCTGGGCTATTCCCGAGCCCAGGACGATGTGGCGCCAGGATACGAAATCGACTTCAACGGACTGCGCCGGGGGCAGGAGACGCTCGCCACGGACACCGTTGCGCTGACCTTCGAAAATGTCGTGACCTCGCGTCTGCGAACGCGCGTTGAAGTGCGGGTGATCGACACCACAGGTCGCAAACCGCGAGTGGGGGCGGAGGCCTCGGCCAACTTTGCGATCGCGGAGCGCTGGATCGCGCGCGTTGATTTTGGGGCCAGCGATGAGCGGCCAACTTTTCGTGCGAATTTCGGCGGAGTCGAACTGGAGTTCGCCTTGACGGAGTCACTCGCTGTTTTCGCCGGGGCACATGCCTATCGGGACACGGGCGAAATCGAAAACGCCCTGCTGTTCACCAGTGCCGCGCCAGGACTGGATTCCCGCCGCGGAGAGCTCGGCCTCCGCCACGACGGGGCCAAAATTTCTTGGCGCGTCGCTCTCGGCACGGTGGCGAGCGATTTCGCGGCCACCAATCCAGCTACTGATTTTTTCCAGAATCTCTATCGAGACCGGCACTGGCTCTCCCTTCGCGCCGCCGGTTCCTGGCGGTTCTAAACCAAGCACCTGCCCCGCTGTTTCCCCATGACCACCGCCTTTGTCCGCCGCCTGACCGCGGGTTTCTCGCTCGCACTTGTTTTTTTCGTCGGACCGCTCAGCGCCGCCCTGTATCGCACCGGCGACACGGTCCAGAATTTCACTCTGACGGATCGCGCAACGGGCCGGGAGGTCACCCTCGAGGACTTTGCCGGCAAAATCGTATTTCTCGAGTGGTTCGCGTGGTGGTGTCCATTTTGCCAGGCAGCGGCGCCGCAGGTCCGGCAGGGGATTGTGGACTACTACAAAGAGCGCGGCGGAAATCCGGCGGGGGTACCCGTGCTTCATGTGGCGCTTAATCTTCAGTCGGGCCAGGAGACGGAGACCCAGCAATTCATCGACGCCTATCGGGTCGGGCAGACGCTGAACGACTTCGATCGTACTCTGGCCAACCGTTTCCAGAGCACGGGACAGCCCATCTTTGCCATCATCAACGGAGTGGCCGGCTCGGCCAGTCACCGACAGTGGGAACTTGTTTTTACCCAGCTGGGCTATGGCTCAACCCAGGCACCCATCACGGATTTTCGTCAGGCGATCGACAGCGTGAAGGCCGCGGCGGTCGTCACGCCACCGAATCCGACTCCCTCACCGACCGGCGCACCCGTGCTGGTGTCCGGCCCGCGCGACCTCACGGTGCGGCCCGGTCAGCCCGCGCAATTTTTTGCGGTTAATACCGGCGGCGCGGTTACGTATTCATGGAGCAAGGACGGCACACTCCTGCCCGGCGCGACGGCCGCCGCGCTGACGCTCGATCGGGTGTCCGCCGCGGACGGTGGGCGCTATTCGGTTACGCTCACCAACACCGCGGGCTCCGTGGTCAGCACCGCCGCCCTCCTCACCGTCGATGCATCGGCCACCTCGAGCCTCGTCAACGTGGCGACACGAGCCAATGCGGGTACCGGCGCCAACAGCCTGATTGCTGGTTTTGTCATAACGGGTGGACCCAAGGACGTGCTCGTACGGGCGGCCGGTCCGGCGCTCACTGGGTTGGGCGTGCCTGAGGCCCTCGCGGATCCGCGGCTCGAATTATTTTCGGGACCCTCCGTGATTCAGTCGAACGACGAGTGGTCCATGGCGGCAAATGCCGCCGAGGTCGCGGGTACGTTCACCCGTTTAGGCGCGTTTCCGTGGACGAGCGGGTCGCACGACGCGGCCGTACTCACGAAGCTTGCGCCCGGGGCATATACCGCCCTGGCCAGCGGTGCCAACGCCGGCACGGGTGTCGCCCTCATTGAAATATACGATGGAGACACTGCTGGCGCCGCCTCCCGCGGGACTTTTGTTAACCTCGCGACCCGGGGAAACGTGGGCACCGGTGCGAATGTGATGATCGCCGGATTTGTCGTCACGGGAACGGCGGCGAAAACCCTGCTCCTCCGCGCGGCGGGTCCAGTGTTGAGGGACCTTGGAGTGGACGGATTTTTGGTGGATCCCGTCCTCACGCTCTTTTCGGGATCGCAGTCGATCCTGGTGAACAACGATTGGGGCGATGCCCCCAATCTCGCGTCGTTGCGCTCTGCGACGATTCGCGTGGGTGCGTTTGCCCTGGCTGACGGCAGCAAAGACGCCGCCATGCTCGTCACGCTGCCGCCAGGCGGGTACACCGTACAGGCCAGCGGCGCTGGAGGGACAAGTGGCGTGGCGCTGATGGAGATCTACGATGTGCCCAACTAGGTTCAGCACGGAGCCGTGGGAGCGTGAGAGCCGGGGCGATGAACCGCCAGGAGTGACGACCTGAATCAAACATGGCGGAAGGGTGGTTTCGCGTTTTGCTCCCTTCCCTGCAGAAACCGAAACGGTCCTCGTCAGCCTCCGGTTAAGCGGATTTGATGCTGCCGCATGCCGACCTCCGCCGCCTTTCCCGAGCGTCGTAACGTTGGGGAGCTGTCTGTGGCTAGGTTACCGGTGCAGCCTCAGAACTGGGCGGGTGGACTTGCATCGATTTGGGCGAACGTTCGTCCCGCTTTCGCGATCAGTGTGCTCAGTCTCGCCGTGGCCCATGGCGCAGCGACCGCGCGCGTATTGGATCTCATCAGCTTCACGCCACCGCCCGCGTGGAACGTGGAGGAAAAGGGCAGCGGTCTCACCCAGCATGTTGTCCTGTCGCGGACGAGTGCGACGAGTTACTGCATGGTCGTGATCTACGCCAGCATGCCGGCGAGTGCAGACTTGAATGCGAGCTTTGCGGCGGAATGGAAAAGCGTCGCGCTGCAAAGCATCGACCCGACCCCGGCACCCGCGCCGGAGAGACGCATGGTCGGCGATGCGCCGGCTGTGATTGGCGGAGCGCCGGCCACCATCAAGGGGCAACCCGCTCTGGCCATGCTGGCCGTACTCGACGCCGGCACGAGCGTCGTCTCTCTGTTGATCTTAACGCCGAGCGTCGAAGCGTTCGATTTCTACAATGCGGAAGTTCAGGCACTTTTCGCGAGCATCGCGGTGCGGCGCGTGAATCTTGCGTCCGTGGCCCCGCCACCTCCGGCAGGCGGCCCGCTCGTCATCCCGTCACTCACACGCAAGTATGTCATCGCTGATCTCGCGGGCGAATGGGGCCTAAAAGACGGGATCAATACGACCTACGTGTACCGGAGCTCAGGCGCCTATGCGGGAACAGACTCGCTCCATTTTTCCGAAAAATGGACCATCACGGCGCAAGGTAAAATTTCACTCGAGTTCTTTGGCATCCGAAACGGAAAAAAGGTCGTCGAAAACTCAACGGGGGTCGTGACGTTGTCGGACGCCGGCATCCTCTCGATCAGGATGTCCAATGAGCAACGATACGTTTTGCGCGGCTGGCTCGATACTCCACGCATGACCGTGATGACGCTCAATGGTCCGTGGTATGAGACGATTCCGCCGGAGATCCTTTCGAATCCCCAGCAAGGCGGCAATCTCGACAA
>JBDSPT010000218.1:0-6729 GCA_039930205.1 Opitutus sp.
TGCTCGAGGCAGGCTGCACCGTCTTTGCCCACTACTATTCCAGCACGGATGCGGCGAACGCACTGGTCAACGAAGCCACAGCAGCAGGTCAGCGCTGTGCGATCGGCACGGCGGATTTGACGGAAACCAAAGGCTGCGAGGCGTTGGTTGCGCAGGCCGTGGGCTTTCTCGGCGGTATCGATGTGCTGATCAACAACGCGGGAGCTCTCGTCGCTCGCCGCTCGCTGGCGGAGGCGGACGACGAATTCTGGGGCCAGGTCATGTCACTCAATGTCGGCAGCATGCGGCGTGTGACTCGGGCGGCAGCGCCGCATTTGGTGGCTGCGGCTGAACGCGATGGAGGAGCCAGCATTGTGAATCTCGCGTCGCTCGCGGGTCGTAAAGGAGGCCATGCCGGATCGTTGGCTTACAGCACGGCCAAGGGAGCGGTGCTCACGTTCACGCGTTCGCTTGGTGCCGAGCTGGGAGCGAAAGGCGTGCGGGTAAACGCGGTCGCTCCGGGACTGATTCTTGGAACGCGGTTTCACACGACGCACACGAGCGCCGAAAGTGTGCAGGCGACGATCGCAGGGATTCCGCTCGGCCGCGCCGGTACGCCGGAAGATGTCGCGCGCGCCGTCGTTTTTCTCGCGGCCGAATGGAATGGGTTCATCACCGGCGCCACGCTCGACGTGAATGGTGGCGTTTGGATGGGGTAGAGTAGTGATAGGTAACCCGCGCCTGATTGGTTCGATGTAGGCTGCGCGCTCGCGCGCATTCACAGAGAACGGACGTTGAACCACTGAGGCACGGAGGACACGGAGCACGGAAGTCGACCGGGTCGAAATAAACGTGCTGATGTTCCGAACGGCGGGACGACCTCCGCATCGTCAAGGTTCGACGCCCAACAGACGGCACGGAGGCCGTCCCTTCAGCTTCTCGGGTCTCCGTGCTCTCCGTGTCTCTGTGGTTCAATCTATTCCGCGCAAGTGGGGGAGCGCGCTCCGAAAAACGTTGAACACAGAGGTACGGAGGACACGGAGCCTACGGAGATCAATCCGTCGCGACGACGCCGGTGAGGTTCCGTATGGAGGGACGACCTCCGCGTCGTCCGGGTTCGAGGCGCAACGGAGGTCGTCCCTCTATTTTGATCCTCCGGTCTCCGTACGGTCAGGTCTTTGTGGTTTATCTATTCCGTGCAAATGGCGGAACGCGCGCGAGGGGGCGGCCCACACCGCAGCCGGTCTCCGACTCAACCATCGGTTCAGGACTTGACTCATTAAACAGAGTTCATAATTATCAAACACACTTGCATCGCGCGGCCGGCGTGATGTTCACCTAACCCCTGGACTCTGACCCATGACACCTCTCCGTCGTTCAACGTGGACCGCGCGTGCGCGCTCTCCCTTCGCCTTGGTTTTGCTGGCCGCTTTCGCGCCGGCCGCCTGGAGCCAATCAACTCCTGCTCCCGCCGATGATGAGGCAGTCGTTCTTAACCAGTTCACCGTCTCGACGACCGCCGATAAAGGCTACCGCGCCGGGAATTCCGTTTCGGCCACCCGGATCAACACGCCCATCAAAGATCTTCCTTTCGCGGTCAATGCGTTCACCGAACAGTTCATCTCCGACGTTGGAGCGCGCGATCTGTTCGATGTCGTGAAGTACGCGCCGGGCGTGACGAGCGCCGGTCGTGAGTTCAATGGCGGAAATACCCGGTACAACATCCGCGGTTTCGACCAGCTCACACCTCAGCGTAATGGATTTGTCGGTACCGCGTATGTCGATACGGTCAATGTTCAGCGTGTAGAAATCGTCAAAGGTCCGGCGTCGATTCTCTACGGCCAGATCCAGCCCGGCGGTACGGTCAATGTGATCACCAAGCGGCCAACGAAAAAGCGCTTCGCGACCGTGAGTCAGCAGATTGGCAGCGACAATTTCCTGCGCACCGAGGTGGATGCGAACATGCCGCTCCTGCAGGACAAAGTGCTGTTCCGCGTTTCAAGTGCGTGGGAGAACGGATATCAGAACATCGATCCGTCAAAATCCCGCACTTGGGTGATTGCTCCGACGGTTACATGGCAAATCACGCCGACTGCGACACTCACCGTCGATTACCAGCGTTTCGAACGTCGCGAAACCCCGCCGGTTTTCATGAAGCCGAATATTCGAATTGAGGGACTCGCGAGTTCCTACACGAGTCCTGATGGCAAGACCTTCACGCCGATCGACTATGGGTTCGGATCGTTCTTCCCGCTGCCGCGGGACTTCAATTACGTCGGCAAAAACGATTTCCGGGATGCGCAGTTCGACTCCTTGTACGGCGAGCTCGCCGTCAAGTTCGGCGAGCACTGGACCGGTCGCGCCAACTACAACTGGAATTACCGGACGGTCGGCAACAAGCTCACCGGTATCGCCGATGCGCGTATTTGGGCGAGCGGCGTCCGGAAGAATGCAACGAGCTACGGCCCGAATCCGGGTAACGTCGCCACGCTGCCGTCCAGTGGAATTGCGAGCGTCACGGGCACCAACGGTACCTTTAGCTTCAATGCGCGGACCGGTGAGGTGATTTCGAATTTCACCGCGCCGTCAGTGTTTTTACCGCGCCGTGCCCGTATTCAGGAAGAATTCGGCGAGAGCAAAGCGTACCAAACTGAGTTGGCCGGCGAATATGGATTCACCGCTTTGCAGGGTGGAAAATGGCGTCCGCTGTTCGGCGCATTCTATACTAGATTGGAAAGCCGGAGTCGTCAGCGTCAGCTTGGAGATTTTTATGAGCCCTGGGATCTGCAGAACCCTAGCACATGGGTGGATAAGCCCGCGTTCGGGTTGACCAGTCCGGCCCTGCTGCCGAATGGAGACTACAACGCTCAATTGCTGCCGGTCAGCACGAACAGCATTTCGTTTGGCCGTGATACGGCTTACTACACCGCCCAATCCATCAGCTTGTTCAAAGAACGTCTGATGCTCGTCGGTGGTGCGCGGTACAACAAGAGCGAGTCGGCCGGTGACAACTACCTCGTGGCGCCGGACGCGACGACCGTGAGTGGGCGCAATGAAATCGCGAACAACCAATGGTCCTCGGTTTCGAAAACGATCTATCAAGGCGGCGCCGGTTGGAAGATCCTGCCCGATCTGATGGCCTACGCATCGTATAGTGAATCGTTCTCCGTCGACAGCCGCTTCCTGCTCTTCCGGGGCGAGCAATCCTCGAAGGCAGTGCCGAGCACGGCGGAAGGCAAAGAGGTCGGCCTCAAGTCGGATCTGTTCTCCGGACGCGTGTCGGCGACGCTCGCTTTTTTCGAGATCAACCAATTCGATCGCGTGCTCAATTTTTCCGAGCGCGTGGGCTCGCAATCGCTGACGACGCAGTTGCAAGGCAGTGAAGATCGCAGCCGCGGGTGGGAGATTGAGACGACGTATTCACCGTTTGATAACTGGCAGATCTACGCGAGCTACGCGGACATCGACGTGCGTCTGACCAAGGTGCCGACGGGCCTCGAGCCCCTGCTGGGTGCGCATCCAGAAGGGTCCGTGCGCTTTCTGTTTAATGTCTGGACCCGGTACACGTTCACGACCGGGCCGATCAAAGGATTGTGGGTCGGAGCGGGCGCGAACCATACGAGCGAGAAAGCGCAACGCGTCGACAACCGCCTGTTGCGGATGCCCGAGTACACGCTCTGGGATGCGACCGTGGGCTACGACTTCACCGCGTTTCGCCATCCAATCACGACGTCACTCGCGTGGAAGAACATCACGGACGAGGAGTACTTCCCCGCGAATCAACAACGTGGATTCGCTTCGCGGTTGCTGCTGACGGCATCGATGAAGTTCTAAGCGTTGTCGTAACGGCGAGCCGTTCCGCAGGACGGCTCGTCTGCTCGATAGGCAATGCGGCGGCTTAACGCCGCTTTTGACGATGCGGCTCGACGCATCGCCCCCGCGACTTGCGGTCGGGCCGTCAAGCCGGCGCGTCTAAAGCGGCGTCAAGCCGCCGCGCTCCAAAGTCCGGAGCGGCGTACCTGTAGACCTGAGCGTGAGCTCAGGGAGGGTTGATGTCTAATCACCTTCGTTGCGGGAACGCCGTGTTCGAAACAGACACCGCAGATCCCTCCGGGAATCGGCCAACCGCGCGCGAGCGCGCTACCTACATCTGAGTCCTCGTCACGGTACCAGCTCCAGCGATGTGTCGGTGAGCCGGATACGGTCGATTTTGCCGTCGGGACGTTGGATGCAAAGAGTGCCGTCGGCCGCTGGCACGGCTCCGAGAGCGACTGCGTTCGTGCCGCGTTCGGGCCACATCACTGCGTAGACGGTAAACTCTCGTGCGGGCTCAGTACTCTCCGCGGTGAAGTGCACCTGGTTGCTCCAATTGCCGGTCACGTACTCGCCGCCGGCCTCGCCTTTCGCGTACTTGGGATCGACGGGGACGGGAAAGCGATCAGTCACCCGTCCTGTCCACGTCATGCCAGGCGCAATGAGCTGCGTGGTGAGCGTCGCCGCGTGTCCCACGATCAACACGCGTTGATGCTCGGGCTGCCAGTCGATTGTGCGCTCAGCATGCAGCAGCCAGGAAAGTTTTCCCGGGGTGGTGAGCGTCACGCGATCGCGGAGCACGACATAACGCTGGTCAATGAACACAACGTCGCGGGTGACGCGCTGAACGCGGCCCTTGTCGGCTTGCGCCGCTTGATAGGCGGCCGTGGCGTCTCCCGTTGTCCATGCCGTACGGTGGGTGGTTTCGAAACGCGTGATCTTGCCCGTCGCGGTTTTGCTCTGTGCTTTCTGGCCAACACCGTCGATCAGGAGCGCGTTCTTGGAGATGGTCTGGCGGGTCCACTCACGATGATGCGGCGAGTTGTGAAACTCCCGATACGCGGAATTGATCGCGAGCCCCTCGCCGTACGCATTTAAAATGAAAGCATTTTGGTCGGCGTGGCTGTGGCTGAAAGATCCATAAGGCGACGATTTGAACGTAATCTGAATATCGTCAGCTGGCTGACCGAGCGCGCTGTGCAGCGAGACCCAGCCCACATCGCTGAAGTAACGGTACGGCGGAAGATCGCCCAGGTCGTGTGGTGGCGGGTTCGGGAGATTGCTGGCAACGAAGTTGCGGAGGAGAAATTCCGCCGCCGTGGGATAGCCACGATCGAGGCCGGCGAGACCCTTCTGGCTCGGCCGGGGCCGGGAATCCGTGCCGAGCTGCGCGTAGCGCACGAAGAATCCATTCTGCTGGACGCGTCCGAAGTACTCCATCGCGTCCGCGACCACCGGTTCGAGATTGAAGTGACCGGCGTTGGAGGCGTCGCCGAAGATCGTGTGACGATAAGGCTGCACATGATACAGTGCGAAGTAGGGCGTGTTCTGCCAGAACGCCGACGCATAGGCCGAGGGATCGCCGATCGCGAGGAGCGCGTCTTGAAACACGGCGTGCTCAAACGTCCCGCGCCAGTAGGCGTTGCCCTCCGCCCAACCGCCATCGTCGCCGCCCCACGGCGTGAATTGATCACGATAGAACGTATAGGCGCTCGTCCACCACTCGTGCGCTTCCGGCACGTCGTCCCACAGCGCCAGACCGGCGAGACCGGTCATGGGCATGAAGCGAACCGGGTGGCTGGATGAGTTTCCGTCCAGGGAATTGCGGCGCACGGAATCGATCGCGCCTTCGTCGGCGAGCCACTTGGCGTTGCGAGCGCCCCGTTCGCGAAAATGGGCGAGCACCTGGGCGCGTTCCTCAGGGTTCAACTCGGAACGAATCTGATCATACACGAGCGGCAGTTTCCGCCAGAGGCGAAAGTGCGCCTCGTCATTGTACGAGATATCCGTCGCTCCGACGACCGCCCCCTGGCGCCAGTCCGGCGAGAAGTGCCACGTACACGCTCCGAGGAGAAACGCCTTCGCCTTCGCCAGATAGCGGGCGTCGTCCGTCACGAGCCAGCAAACGCTTGCCGCCTCGGCCACGCCGCTGACGATGCCACAGGTGTCCTGGACGGCTCTCCAGCGATCCGCCATGTCAGACGTGCGCTTCGAAGGCGTGGGATCGCCGTAGGTCACGGGCTCGGCGGGAAACGGCAGCGCGAGGTAACGCTCATCCAGATCACGGCGAATGCGGGCAAAGTCGACTGCGCCGGCTCCGACAAGGCAGTAACGGCGGAAAGCATCCCGATGACCGTTCAGGATTGTGGTGCGAGGAGACTGGGGTGGAACAAATGTCGCGGGGTCGGGCGCGGCGCGCGCACTCTCAAGGGGCAGAAGAGCGATGCAGAAAATTGATGCCAGGGTGAAGCGGAGACGAAGGGAGAACATGGGGGAGGGGATTCAGGGCGGAGCGCGCGTGAACGCGCTGGCTACAGTTGTGGCAGCGACCAGTGCATAATTTTCCAGTCGCCAAGTTGGTCGTGAGATAATTTCCAGGTCTCAGCGCGGGCAGATTGAACGCGCCACGGTCGCGCGTCCTTCGCGAGGGAACCGGTCCAGGATAAAGCGGCGAGCAGCGTTGAACCGTTGAGGCGATCCGTCCGCATGACGGGAGTGACATGAAACGGTGCCGAGACGTGTTGTCGCGGCGTGCTTTCGTCGAGCCGCGCGTCCCACTCCAAGATCGTGGATCCAAGCAGCGGCTGAAGCACCGTGCCTCGCGCATCGTCCGCGACCGCAGCGAGAAGCTCGGGAGTATTGTTCGAATTCCGGTCAACCGTCTTGGCCTGCTCCGCCGAGAGCGGCAGAGCGAATCCACCGAGTCGCAGCACAACC
>JBDSPT010000219.1:0-3365 GCA_039930205.1 Opitutus sp.
TTGCATCGGTCGTGAGACCGATGACCAGCACGCCCCACCGCGCTTCCACCGTCTCACGACGGGGTCTGCTTCGGACTGCTCATGAACAAACGTCCGGCGCCACCCACCGAGTGCGCCCAGTGCGGCGCCGATATTCCGCCACGCGCCTCAGCGTGTCCCAACTGCGGTGCCGACGAACGAACAGGATGGCGCGAAACATCGATCTACGACGGACTGGAACTTCCCGACAGCGCAGGGGAGGATGACCAGGCAGAGTCCCGGTACCCCTCCGCACCTGTTTCAAGTCGGCACGTCAACGGCATCGCGTGGTATTGGTGGTGCGTCGGTGTGGCACTGCTGTTGTTTCTCGGCCTGGGTGCCCTGGCTCTGCGGTAGACCGAGGAAACAATCGTCGTGGGTGTCCGCTCGGCGACGCCCAAGGGCGCGCCTTCGCCCGGCAGAGAATCGTCCGGACAGCTCGCTGGCGAGCGTGCCGGGAACATGAATGCGAAACACGGAGCGCTCGCCAGCCCGGGACCTAAAAGGCGGTCATTGGCCGCCACAACGTCCGCTACTTGCTTCCCGCCGGCCTCTGCATCTCTTGCGGTTTTGCGAGAGGCATGGCGTGGGACATCAAATTCAATAACGGCGTTTACCTGCCCCAGCTCGACTGGTGGCTTGACGCTCATTTTCCGGTCGCGCGGTCGTTCGTATCGCACGCTCATTCCGATCACACGGCGCTTCACCGCGAAATTTTATGTTCGGCCGGGACGGCACGTCTGATGCGGGCTCGTTTGCCGGGTGAACGCATTGAACACGTACTTCCCTTCGGCCAAACTGAGCAATTGGCGGATGACTGCACCGTTACACTCCACGCGGCCGGCCATATTTTCGGATCAGCGCAATCACTGCTGAATCACACTTCTCACGGCACGCTCCTGTACACCGGCGATTTCAAATTGCGTCGCGGCCTCTCGGCCGAGCCGTGCGAAACGCCGCACGCCGACACGCTGATTATGGAAACGACGTTCGGCCGTCCGCACTACGTGTTCCCACCCACGGAAAAGGTGCTGAGCGACATCGCTCACTTCTGTCATGAAACGCTGGGCCACGGTGAGACACCCGTGCTGTTTGGGTACAGTCTGGGTAAGAGCCAGGAGCTACTATCGGGACTGACCGCGGCGCAGCTGCCCGTGATGCTCCATCCGCAAACCTACAAACTGACGAAGATCTATGAGCAGTTTGGCATCACCTTCCCGCCGTATCGAGATTTCAATCTCGCCGAGATTGCGGGACACGTCGTGATCTGTCCTCCGCAAGCGCGAGATTCAACCTTTGTCCGCAGGATCCCGAATCATCGCACTGCCATGATCACCGGCTGGGCGATTGATCCGAACGCGATCTATCGGTACCAATGCGATGCCGCCTTTCCGCTCTCGGATCACGCCGACTTCCCGGATTTGTTGAAGTTCGTCGCGGCGGTGAATCCCAGACGCGTGCTCACGCTCCACGGCTTCACGACGGAATTTGCCCAGACCTTGCGCGAACGCGGAATCGAGGCCTGGGCCATCGGTGAAGACAATCAACTCGAGCTGGGCATCAGCAACGATGTCAGTTCGCGCGGTCCTTCGCCGATCCCCGCGGCTGTTCCCGCGTCGCCGGTCACCAACGACCCCAAGAACTCAGCCGCGTGCGAGACGCCGGCCTTTGCACCCGATGCCTTCGCGCGTTTCGCCGCCGTCGCTGACGCGGTGAAGGCTACGCCGAAAAAGCTGGAGAAAACCGCCGCTCTCCAGGCTTACCTCGGCGCGCTCTCTCCCGACGACGCCGCAGTCGCGGCAATCTTCCTCACTGGGCGCGCGTTTCCCCAGCGTGATCCGCGAAATCTCAACCTCGGCTGGGCCGTGATCAAACGCGCGGTGCTCGAAGTGGCCGGAGTCAACGAATCGGACTACCGCGCAGCGTATCATCGGTTCGCTGACGCCGGAGACGCGACGGCTGCGGTCCTGGTGCAAGGCGGAGCGCGGCCCGCACGTCCCGGTCACGAAACAATCGGCCAACCAAGCGACTCAGCTCCCGCCCCGGTTTGTTCATTATCGGATATGGCGCGGTTCTTCGAAAAGATCGCGGCCGCACGCGGGCCATCGCCGAAACTTGATCTTCTGCGCGAGCGACTCTCACACATCTCGGCCGAAGAAGCCCGCTACCTGGTTAAGATCATCACGGGCGATCTCCGGATCGGATTGAAGGAAGGATTGCTCGAAGAGGCAATTGCCCTTGCCTCGGGGCGACCGCTCGAAGCGGTGCGGGAGGCCAACATGCTTTGCGGTGACATCGCCTCCGTGACTCGCGCCGCGATGTATGACCAGCTCGATACGATCCAGCTCACGGTCTTCAACCCGCTACAATTCATGCTCGCGAGTCCGGAACCCACCGCGGAAGCGATCGTCGAACGCTTCGCTTCGCGGCCGAGCGCGACCACGATTTCCTCCGCGGCTGTTCCAGAAAGTGGAGGGACGACCGCCGGGTCGTCCGACTCGGGCGCGGACGATCCGGCGGTTGTCCCTCCGCTTCAAACCGGAGAGCAACAGTCCCCGCCGAGCGTTTTGCGGACTGCGGCCCCCACACACGCCATTTGGTTGGAGGAAAAATACGACGGTATCCGTTGTCAGCTGCACAAAGCCGGCAACCACGTCGAGCTGTACTCCCGCGATCTCAACCGCATCACCGAACAATTTCCCGACGTGATCCGGGCGGCGGCCTCCGTCGGTGGGGATTTCATTGCCGACGGCGAGTTATTGGCGTGGCGTGAGGGACGCGCTTTGCCGTTCGCCGAATTGCAAAAGCGGCTCGGCCGGAAAGGCGGCGATGACTTCTTCCTCGGCGCAGAAATCCCGGTGTCGATTTCGTTTTACGATCTCCTCTGGCTGAACGGTCGCAATCTGCTCAGGGAGCCGCTGGCCACGCGTCGCGCTCTCCTGGAACCACTGATCGCCGGCGAACCCTCGAGGCACACAAGTGCCGCAACTCCGACGGCGCAGGAGTCGCGACCATCGCAGGCCTTCCACCTCGCTCCTGTTCAGCACGCGTCATCCGCATTGGAGATCGAAGCGGCGTTTCTCGCAGCGCGTGCACGCGGCAACGAAGGTTTGATGGCGAAGGACCCGGCGAGCACGTACACTCCCGGTCGTCGAGGGCTGGCATGGCTGAAACTGAAAAAGGCCTACGCGACGCTCGACGTCGTCGTGGTGGGGGTTGAATACGGCCACGGCAAACGGCGCGAGGTGTTGAGCGACTACACCTTCGCCATTCGTGACACCGAGCACGATCAGCTGCTGACCGTCGGCAAGGCGTATTCAGGTCTTACTGACGTCGAGATCGCCACC
>JBDSPT010000220.1:0-3592 GCA_039930205.1 Opitutus sp.
ACACGAACAAATTGGAGTTGGCGCATAATCATTTCTTTTTGGGGGGCAATCCGCCGACCGGGGCAGAAACCGGGGGAAGTTCGTAGGCGCCGGGCGTGACCTGCTTGAGATTCGGCGTGACCGCCGCATCGACCCGGCGAAGCGCCCAGGCCAGTCCACCAAACAACATTTCGTGGTAAACGGGATTCGACCAAGTGTCCTCACGATGGCCGATGGCGGTGAAAAATACGCGACCTTCGCCGTGCATTCGCGCCCAAGTGGAAGGATATGGCGGACGTTGATAAGGCGTGTAACCGCCGGGTGGCGGCCAGTCAGGTCCGGCGTTGGGGTCGCGCATCGACGCCGTATCCACCACAAGCAACACATGGAGGTCGGGTGAAAAATCCGTGAGCGAGTACCACTCTTCCATCATCTGAAAGGATTCGCCGAGATACGAAAAACCGGGAAACCCCGGATCCACGACACGCGAGCGAGCAATCTGTTGAGTCCCGTGCACGATCAGTTCGCCGCCCAACATGCGAATGTATGGATCGGCTTTTTCCCCATTGACGGTGTACCGCCAGGTGCGCGCCTGCGAGGTATTCGTCGCAGCCGTCTCCCCGGTGTGAAACGTGTCCGCGGCCGAGTGTACCCCGACGAAACCTTTGCCGCTCTTGATCGCGTCAAGTAGCGCGGCTTTCCCCGCCTGCGTCATGGCTGGATTCCCATCCTTCCCTGCCGCGGTCAGTTCCCCACTCGTGTAGAACATGAACGCGTCAAACTGCGCGAGATACTCCGGGGTAAAGAGGCTGCCATCCTTGGAGAAAACGAATTCAATGCCGCGGCGGGGGCCCTGCTCCGCAAGAATCTGCTCCGCCCAACTCGGCTGTCCGTTCACTCGCTTGATGACGGAGTGCTCGAAATTGGAAGACTTGCTGAAGAACAAGACTTTCTTCGTCGACTCAGACGGACCTCGCGGCTGGGCGTCCTTCCCTGGTGCGGTTTGCGCGAAGGCGCCCAGCGCCGCCGCGAAATTGAAGACCACAAGGGTGATCAGCCGAGCTGCCTGACCAGGCGAGAAGTGAGAGGTGTGCACGAATGAAATATGAAACGATGGGTTGCGGAGAAGGAGCAGTCCGGCGCTCAGAGAGCGCCGGGCGCGACTATTCTTCGGGATAGAATCCGCCGAGTTGATCAAGTATCCGACGTCCGAGCACGACGGGATCGAACGCACCATTGAACCGCCAGATGATCTCACCGCCCGGGGCGATGAGAACGGTGTGCGGGATGGGTCCCGGCCATTGTGGATCCAACGCTTTGACGAGGGCGTCGGTGCTGGCCTCGGTAAAGATGTAGTTGTTGGTCGTGCGCTTTTCCTGTTGCAGGGTTTCCTTGATCCGCGCGGGCATTCCGGCGTGCTGGGCTTCAAGGAATTTCAGCGCTTTCCCCTGGTCTGAAAGATTGTCCATGCTGATCGTGATCACCTCGAAGTCGCGCTTCTTCAGCCGCCGGGAAAACTTGGCGAGCTCGGGAAATTCCGCGACACACGGTCCACACCACGTGGCCCAAAGATTAATCAGGCGCAGTTTCTTCGTCGGATTTTTGGCCAATGCCGCCACCCCGGCAGCATCGATGGTCTCGATCGTGATCGGCTCGTGCTGCCACACGGCATGATTGGCCTCCGCGACCTTCGTGACCTTCGTGAGCCATTTCACCGCGCAACCCATCGGTCGCGCATACGGCACCGCGGGTGATTTGCCTGCGAGCAGATCATCGAATGCCGCGATCGCATCGTGCTTCTTCACTGTTTTCGGATCTTCGAAGCGCGAGTCATCGAAGCGCCCGGAGTAGCAAAGCTTTCGATTCTCATCGAAAATGAACAGGTCTGGCGTCGCGAGCGCGCCGTACGATTTAGAGACTTCCTGCGTCTTGCCATCGTAGAGATAAGGAAAGGTAAAATGGTTTTCTTTCGCGTAGAGCTTCATCTCTTCGAAGCTGTCGCTGTACTTGCTGTAGCCGAGTTCGTCGACGGTGATCGCATCGGGGCTGTTCGGCTGAATCGCCACGACGCCGAGGCCACGGGATTTCATTTTATTAATCCACGGCACCATTCGTGATTCCGCTGCGTGCGAATAGGGGCAGTGGTTCGAGAGAAACACCACCAGCAGGTATTTGTGCTGCTTGAAGTCAGCGAGGGTGTAGTTGCGATCATCGACTCCGACCAGGTTGAAATTGGGTGCAGTATCCCCGATTTGGATTCGCTTGAAACCGTCAGGTAGATTGCGTTCCAGTTCCGGTCCAGAACCCGTGACGTAGGTGGGCGAAGTAGCGGCGGTGGCAACGAGCGATGCCCCGAGAGTGAGCAACACGGTGAGTTTTAAAATCGAGTTCATGAACTTAAGGGGTGATCCGAGGAAAGAGCACGGTGACGGCCGCCCGATGCCAGTCTGTCCAACGCAATGCGTCGATCAGCGGCCTGCCAGAGGGTGTGTACGAGGTACAAAAAGAGCAGTGAACGACCGTCGGGTGTCGCATCCGACAGATTTCATCGGCAAAAACAGACGTCAGGCTTGGGCAAACGCTGCTTTAACCTCGGCGTGAAAGCGCGGCACGACCTCGAATGGTTTATATTCCACGTCTTTGACGGTGAGTGTCTCGATCGGCAGGTAACCGCGGTAGCCGGCGTCCCGCACAATTTTAACGAAGCGATTCAGGTCGAGTCGTTTAGGGCTGTCCTTCCCATACGGACTTTCCTTGATTTGGAAATTTACCGTGTAAGGCACCACGGCCGCAATTTCAGCATACGGGTCTTTCGGATAGTTGCCGGTATCGAGGATGATTCCGGCCCATTCCGAATTAACCATCTCGATTAACTCGATGGTTTGGTCGGCCGTTTTCAGGAAGTCGCTGTGGTTCTGCACCCCAACCATCACGCCAAATTTTTTGCCATGCTCAGCGCAGGTCCGGATATCTTCAGCCATCCATTTGTTCACTTCCGCCCGATTGGCGCCAGGAGCTTCCTGTCCCGCGAACAACCGAATGACCGGGGCGCCCAGCTTCGCGGCGACTTCAATCCAGTCCTTTGCCCGCTGCACGTCCACCGCGCGGGCGGCCTTGTCTGCCGCGGCGAAGTTGTTGCGGATGCCTGTGCCGCTGATGTCGAGGCCGAGCAGGAACGCACGTTTCTTGAACTTGGCGATGTACTCGTCGCTCGGGACTTTTGGATACTCCGGAAAATAGTAGCCGGTCGGATCAATTGCATCGAAGTCATTCCGCGCGCAAAACTCCATCACATCGAAAAGAGTCATCTTGGGCGCGCTGCCGTCCTTCCCCGGCAGCAGCGCATCGTTGAATGAGAACGCATTGAGGCTGGTCTTCAGTTTCGGTCCTCCGACGCGGTGGAATCGGTTCTTGGCCGGAGCGACGGGCGTTGCCGGTGCCGGTGCCGCGGACCCCATCCGGGGCAGTGAAAACGTGGCCGCAGCCAAGGCCGTGAGGCCAGCGGACGTCTTGATAAAATCGCGACGGTTGAGCGTTGGTTTCATAGGATAGTCGATTGGGGTTATTGAGCGACCGAGTACACTTCCACCAAGGCAATGCCCGTTCCACCGGT
>JBDSPT010000221.1:0-4334 GCA_039930205.1 Opitutus sp.
GGCGCCCGTTCAGCCAGCGGCCGGCGACGTCCACGCTCGCGCCCGGCGGGGCGGTCGGAAATTCGAAGTGCTGGAAAAAATCCGGCCACCACGGCCCGAACCAGCCGCTGATCGCGAGAGGACGGAGGTTGCCTTCGAGCAGGAAACGAAATTCGAGCGTCGCCAAATCCTGCTCGAAACTACCGCGTGCTTCGTTTTCGCCCAAAGTGGCGCGGGCGTGTTGCGCGAGAAAATGACGCCCATCGAATTCGATCTGTCCCTCGGCGAAATCGATCGGCACGTGGTAGGCGTCGACTTGCCGCGCCTCGATACGGCCGCTGACCCGCGCGAATTTCCACCCGGGCAAAAACGTCGCGTTGAGATCAACAACGAGTGGTTCTCCGAAATCGATATAGCGGCGCACGTCGTGCCCAATTTGTTGACTGATCGGGGTGAGGAGCGAGGGCGCGAGCGCGCCGTTCACCTTCAGTTCGGCGGTCCTTGCGTCCAGATCAACCTGGCTCCTGACGGCAACAGGAGATCCGCCGCAGAGCGCAAGCAGGTCAACCTCCCACTGAGATGACGAGATGAGGCCGATCTGCGTTGAAATCGCCTGGATGCTGAAGCCGCGCGCGCTGGCCTCCGACGCCGTGAGCGTGATCGTCTGCGGCGTGTAAGCGAACTGCGAAGGGTTCAGCACACCTTCGAGCCGAGCATGCACGTCGAGTACCTCGACACCTTGTTCCGCCCGCACCTCGCGAGCCGTCAGCGTGAGTGGAGACAACGCGGGTTGATCACCGAGCAGGGGAAGGCGCACGGTCGCGTTGAGATCGCGGATCCGAAGGGCGTGAAGCTTTGGAAAGGACGCCTGCCTGGCCGTCACGTTCAGATCGGCGATCGCGCCGCGACTCGGCGAAGGAGTGAGTTTAGCGTGGAGGGTAGGCTGCTCAAAGGCGGAGAGTTGAGCGGATGCAGCAACGAGCTGCCTGCTCAATGAGGCGTACCGTTGAGCCAGCAGTTCGATCAACGGGAGCGGCGCGATGGGGCCTGAAGCAGACGGCGCCGGTAGGTGAAAGGCACCGTTCACATCCAGTGCAACGCCCGCAATTCGCGCACTGAGATGGTCGATTCCGAGTTCGGTGGCCCGCGGCTCGATGCTGAACTCGATATCGCTCAGCGTTTCTTCGCTTCGGCCGGACGGTGCCAGCATGGCGGGTACGGCCAGCGTCAAACCCGTCGCATGCACCCGGCGCGCTTCAATTTCGCCCGCCAACAGCAACCAAGGATTCAGTTCCATGAAGACGGCCCGCGCATGAACGATCGGTTCACTGAACTCGGATAGGGACAGCGACAGATTTTCGAGCAGGACGCCGCCGGTCGGGTCGAATGTGGCGCGGCCGAATCGGGCGTTCACATGGGAGGCCGTGAAGCGCTGTTCAATCGACCGTAGTACGAACGTGGGTACAGCCAGCTCGTGGGAAACCGCAATGCTGATCTGGAAGCCCAAGAGAACGACGAGGGCGATCCACATCGACCAACATGCCAGCAAGACGATGCAGTCGGCGCAGTACTGCACGCCGCTCCAGAGTGATTTCACCCAAGGCCGCATGTCAGCACAGGATGAGCGGTCGGTTCACTGCCAAGGTCGGGCTTTGACCGACGGGATGATGGATCGAAGTCCGAACATAGGCGCACGGGGGTGCACTCGTTTGAGGGCCGCTCATCCGGCAGGCGGCGGCGCTCCCGGATCGCGTGATGCTTCCGTCAACGTGAACAATGCATCGAGCAAGGGCTGTTCGATCTCGAACACGGCATTGAATTCAGCGGACCCAGCGAGCTGACGATCACCGCCCACGCGCTGAGTCAAAAGGAGACTCGTGGTGCTGGTTTGTTCGCCTGCACCTCCGGTCAGGGTCACCGTCGCGTCGAGACGGTAGCGCCAGCCGCGTTCGTCGCCGGCCACGTTCACCTTGTCCACGAAACGATCGAGCACGAATTCTTTTGCCCGCAGCGAGCGTAGCTGGGTCAGAATGGTTTGGACGGCAGGCTGCGAAGGTCCTGGCGCCGCGGCCTGGCCACTCGCATCGATGGTCGTGTCGAGCAGGGTTTTGTCCGTTTGAAGATCAATCAGTTTGAGGGCGGTGATCCGAGCGCCGGCCTCCAAGACACGGAGCTGACGTTCGCGCCACGCCCGCGGTTCGATGGGGGTGGCGCGCAGGATCTCGGGATCGATGCCGTAAATGGAATCGGCGTTCGGCGTGAGACGGGCGTTGGCGAGTGCATCGCGCCGGGTGCTTACGCCGATCTGCAATCCGATCAGTTGAGAACCCTGGCTGCCGCGCGTCGTGATGGTGATCTCGCGTTCCGGACGATTGAAACCCCAGGCTTCCAAGTCGGCATCGCGCGGTGCGTCGCTCTTGAAGGTCCGGGCGGATAAGAGCGAAAGATGTTCGAGCAGTCGCGCGACGGCGCCGCGATCGGCCGGCAGGGTCTGGGGGCCTTGCGCCCCGTCTCCGCGCAGCACGATCTGCCAGGCCGCGGCATCCGTGGACTGTTCGCCGGTTTCGAGCCGTTGCAGCGTGAGGGGAGGCTGGTTGGGAGCGACGAGGGTGATGGCGGTGACCGCCCGCGTATCGAAATCGAGGAGACGGGTTTCACGCAGCCGATCCTGCGCGCGATCGAGATTATCCTTCAGTTCAGCTGGGATCACGACGGTGAACAACGCGCTCCGGCCGTCGAGTTGGGCGTAGTATTCGAGTTCCTTGGCCGGTGTGGCCGGAGGGGTTGCCGCCGGCTCGCCGAGGGCCTCGCCGATCATGAGCGTCTCGCGCCGGCTGTTGCCTTCGAGGCTGACGCGCAACGCGGGTTTGTCCGAGGGCAGCGACGCCGGAGGGTTTTCGGTGATGAATGATTTTACCTGGAGCTGATTCAGCTGGTTGATGGCAAGTTCGGTCGCGTTCTTGCTGGCACGCGCGCTGATCGGCGCTTCAAACGACCAGCGGCTTCCGTCCCGACGGAGGCGGATTCGCAGACTGGCGGGAGGAGCCGTTTGCAAGTTGAGCGATTTCGCTTCAAACACGGGGATGCTGAAGATGGTGTCGAGCCGGAGTTCCTCGAAGGTGAGGGCGAGGCTGCGCGCGAGGCTCTGACCCACGACGTGGATCCGCTCACCGTCGGGCGAAAGCAGATACACCTTCATCCCGTCCTTCGTGGACTCTCCCAATCGCAACGTGGTCTGCGGCCGGGCGGTGCCGGCAGCGCTCTCGCCGGTGGTGAACGCGATCGTCAGCTTGGGATGATCCAGCCCGTAGTCGGCGAGCGACTGTCCGTTCTTGGCGAGGTCGCGAACGTAGAAGCTGGCATCGTGCTCGAGGAATTGGAGCTCGTTGACGATTCGGTTGACGGCGTTCGGGTTCGCCGGCCATTCGAGCGGCTTCGTGATGAACCACGTATCGCCACGTTTTGCGACGGCGACGTTGGTCTTGGGCGTGCTGATGTCGATCGTCCGGATGTCCGTGGCTTCAGCGCCGAGGACGCGTCGACGCGCCTCCTTCCAGCTGTCCTCCGTTCGCCATCGCCGCTCGAAGCGGAAAATGAAGAAAAACAGAACGACGTTGAGGAACAGAAGAACGAGCGTGACTTTGGTACGCATGGGAGGCCGGGGGGACTAGCCGCAGGACGATGAAGGCTGAACGCGGGAATGATCCGCGCCGTGCTCGTGAGGTGGCAGGTTGAAAGAGCAGGTCATCACGAGCGGCGGGTCCAGTACACGATCAGACCGAGTAGAGCCGCGGCACCCGGCAAAGCGAGGAGGAGGGTATAGCGGAGACGGGTCAGCTCGTTGGCGCTAAGGGAAAGCTGGAAGCGTTCGATTACGCGCGCAGGCATGCTGAAGTTTGCGTCGCGATCCACGGTCCAGTTTACCGCCCCCAGGAAAATGTTTTGATTGTCCACGATCGCGATCCGGTTGTTGGCGATCAGATCGCCGGTACCGAAAACAATGAGACGTCCGCCGCGCACGCTGAAGGGAAGATTGTCGCGAGCGGCCACGCGCTCAGACGCGACGACCACGCCCAGCCGATCACGTGGCTCCATGCCGGGAACGGGTCGGATGTCCACGTCGGGAGTGTATTCAGGAACCGGACGCTGCCGGTAGCTGACTTCGCCCCAGGCGGTTGTCGATGTCGCTGCGAGCGTGGTGACGTTCAGGCCATTGCCCACCGAGCGGCCGGGGTCGGGTCGAACACTGCGAGCCTGGCCGATGCGA
Source organism: Opitutus sp. (assembly GCA_039930205.1). Lineage (GTDB taxonomy): Bacteria > Verrucomicrobiota > Verrucomicrobiia > Opitutales > Opitutaceae > Opitutus. The sequence continues at coordinate 4,247 of JBDSPT010000221.1, forward strand.
GGTTGCAGCGAGTAGTCGATCAGCGTTTGGGTCACCGGATGCGGAGTCAGCGAACGCAACAGCAGTTCGCCCTCCTCGGTCATGTCCT
>JBDSPT010000222.1:0-3459 GCA_039930205.1 Opitutus sp.
GGAATTCGATCCGACTTACTACGGCCTCAAGCTCCTGTCCTGGACCGGCCTGATCTGGGGCTTGAAGGCTGTGCCGCAATCAGTGCTGGACGAGGGCGCGCAGGCCGAGCACGCCGCATCGGTGGCCGCGGCACAACGCGCAGCCTTGGTGCATCCCGACTATTCGGCATTCAAGAAAGTCGTACCCGCCGCCGCGGCTCTCGCCATGGTCACAGTTCCCTCCTCCGCGACGCACGTAACGAAGCGGAGTGCGCCACCGGCCATTCACTGCAACGTCAGCGAACAAATTCAGGCGACACCTGCGCGTACCACGCCTTTGCGTCCCGAATAGGCCAGACGCCTGGTAGCTGAACAAGCACTCCGTGCGGCGATCAATCCCGATACGATCACAGACCACCAAGAGCTCCGACCCACAGATCGCGGAGTGGTTGGCGGACCAATAGTGCGAGTTGGTTTTTCACTGTGACCTCGGTGTCATCGCTCCGTGTGCTCTGGGACTAAGTTTGGGCTGCCCGTCTGAATCCGACTGCGTACCTGAAGCGTAGTTGAGGGCTCCGTCCCTCTTCATGCCCAAACTCGCCATCATCGGCACCGGTATCGCCGGACTCGGCTGCGCTCACTTCCTTCATCGCGACTTCGAGCTTACGCTCTTTGAAAGTGGCGACCACATCGGTGGGCACACGAACACTGTCACCATTGAAGAACCGAGCCCTGCACCCGTGGGCGATCGCCGCGCACCCGCAACCACTCGCCGGGTCCCGATCGACACGGGATTCATGGTGTTCAATCACGTCACGTACCCGTTGCTCACCCGGCTGTTCACGGAGCTCGATGTGCCGACCAAGCCCGCGCCCATGTCGTTCAGCGTCCGCCACGCGGATACGAAACTCGAATTCTGCGGCTCGTCGCTGAATCACCTTTTCGCCCAACGCCGTAATCTCCTCCGTCCCCGTTTCTGGCGGATGTTGTCGGCCATCCAACGCTTCAACGCCGAGGCCATCGCCGCGCTGGCCGATCCCCAAGTGGAAACCGAAACGCTGGGCGACTACGTGAGGCGCCGCAGATACGGCGACGATTTCTTCGAGCTCTACCTTGTGCCAATGAGCTCGGCCGTATGGAGCACGCCACCCGAGCAAATGCTGCGTTTCCCCGCTTCAACGCTGCTGCGCTTCTTTCACAATCACGGTTTCCTCGGCCTGAACACGCAGCATCCCTGGTTCACCGTCGCCGGTGGGGCTCAAACCTACGTCCAGAAGATCACGCAGCCGTGGCGCCACCTGATTCGCCTCAACGAACGTGCCGTTGGAGTGGACCGAACCGCCGCCGGAGTATCGGTCAAAACCTCACTCGGAACGCATTTCGATTTCGATCATGTGATCCTCGCCTGCCACGCGGACCAAGCCTTGCGGCTTATCCAGAATCCGACCGCGAAGGAATCGCGTTTGCTCGGAGAGTTCTTTTATCAACCCAACATCGCCACGCTGCACACTGATGAGTCGGTGATGCCGCGCACTCGGCTGGCATGGTCGAGCTGGAATTATGAGATCAACCGCTCAACGAGCGGCGCTCCTTCATGCGCCACCCACTACTGGATGAATGCCCTCCAAGGCGTATCCGACCACCAGAATTACTTCGTTTCGATCAGCCGCCCGGAATCGATCGCGCCCAGCAAAGTCCTCAAGCACATCCAATACGAGCACCCGCTCTTCAGTTTGGGCGCGATTCGTGCCCAGGCTCATCTTCCCGCGTTGAACGCCAGCGCCAGCGGCACCACCGAGACTTTTTTTGCAGGTGCCTGGCAACGCTACGGCTTCCACGAAGACGGACTACTGAGCGCAGTGCGGCTGAGCGAGCTCCTGCTCGGTCGGGATCCTTGGAAGCGTACCTGACCACCCCGACGATCGAGTGCGCCGGCCCTTGACGCGTCCTTCGACGGGCCAGCTCGACGGCCCAACATCGGCCCGAAGCGTACGACCGAGACTTGACCCCACAGAAAGTTGCCGCATCCAGAGAGGGAGCGGCGCCGTAGTTGGGAGTGCCACCGGGTACTCTGATGAATTCCTGCTTCTACGAATGCCAGATGCTCCATGCCCGGTTCGTCCCGCGTCGGCACCGGTTCGGCTACGGCATCTTTCTTCTCAGCGTGGACTTAGACGAGCTGTCGGATCTCCATCACAAGCTCCCGCTCTTCTCTCACAACGCTCCGAACGTTTTCTCTTTCTACGAGCGGGATTACTTCCCCTCCGAGGAACCCGTGCATCAGCCAGGTCAAAACGGGGTCGCGACCAATTCGCTCCAATCTTCGGCTACTGAGCCCCCCATGGCCGCATCGATCAACCCCAGCCTGGTTGAGCTCGGCGGACTAAAATCCCGCGTTCTATCTTACCTTAAAAGTCACGGTCTGCCGGCGGACGGTGGCCGTGTGATCCTGGTCACACTGCCGCGGATGTTCGGTTACCAGTTCAACCCCGTTTCATTCTACTTCTGCTACGACCGTGCTGGAACTGCCATCGCCGCCATTGCGGAGGTCACGAACACGTTTCGCGAAACGAAACTGTACTTGCTCGGCTCCGACACCCTCACGGCTCCGGCCGAAACCTCTTCACTGGCCACGAGCCCAGCCGCGAACTCCCCGACTCCAGCCACTTTTCAGGTCCGAGTACCGAAGCACTTCTATGTTTCGCCCTTTTCGGATGTGGACGTAGCGTTTGATTTCACGCTGCGGACACCCGGCGACCAGCTCTCGGTCAAGATCGACGACTACACCGACGGCGTCAGGACCTTCACGAGCTCGGTCACCGGTCAGCACCGACCCGTCAGCAATGCACGGCTCGCGTCCTACCTGGTCAAATACCCACTGCTCACGTTACGCGTGATCATGCTGATCCACTGGCACGCCTTCCGGCTGTGGGCAAAAAAAGTCCCGTGGTTCGCCAAGGCCGCTCGTGCCTCCGAGCAACGCGATCTCTATCGGCCTCATGGCTCGCTCCACCCAACTCACCCGCAAACTCCGTCACGTCACCGCTCGATTGTACCCTCCAGCGCCTAACCCGTTTTACGCACTCATGCATCCGTCCCCTTCACCCACGTCTCCCCTCGTCGCCGCCTACGCCCGCCCGGTCGCCGGCTCATTTGCGCAACGCTCCGTTCTCGGGGCGTTCCGAAAAATGCGCCGTGGCCATCTGCGCATCGAGCTTCCCGATGGCACCGCTCAAGATTTCGGAGACGCTTCCACCGTCGTCGATCTGCCCACTGGTCTCGTCACCACGGCTTCGATCCGAGTCCTCCGCCCGGAGTTCTTTGCAAAATGTTTCTGGTCAGGCGACATCGGGCTTGCCGAGTCGTACCTCGATGGAGACTGGGAAACCCCGCACCTTTCATCGCTGATTGCGTGGTTCATTCTGAACGTCGAAAATGCGCCGACGTTGTCGGGATCGCAACGGGCGCAGTCGTGGGCCC
>JBDSPT010000223.1:0-6955 GCA_039930205.1 Opitutus sp.
AAGCTTGCCGGCCCAATCTCAGCCTTTCTGATCGTCAGCTTCCATGGACGCTTCCTCTCCTCAACCACGCCGTTGGCTCTGGATCGCCGCGTGGCTGTTGTTGACGGTGTACTTCGTGTCCCCGCCCCGCGAGGTCTACGACCAAACGTTGGATCGGTCCAACTACGCGACCTACGCGTATTTCGTGACTCACGGGATGCAGTGGGGCGTGGACGTGATGCCCATGCCCGGTCCGCTGGGTTTTGTGCTGTTCGGGTACTGCTACTCCGGTGAACTGTACGGAGCCCGGCTGATCGGTGATCTGTTTTTGTGCGCCGGATTTAGTGCGATGCTCCTCGGCTTGTTTCATCGCGCCGGACGCGGTGCGGTGCGTTGGTTTTGGCTCGGCGTCATGGTTTTGGTCGTACCGTTGATCGACGACCTGCTCCTCGATACCGCGGTGCTGCTTTCGGGCATATGCCTATTACTGAGTCCACCAGGCAAACCGGACCGCTGGGCGTATCTTGGAGCCATACTTCTCGCCTTCATCTGTCTGATCAAAGGCACGCATGTCATGATGGTCGGCGCCGTGTTTGGAACGGTGACGCTGCTGGGCCTCGCGGAACGCCGGCCTGCCCGGGTGATTCGCCCAGCGATCGCATTTCTTGTCACGTTCATCGTGCTGTGGCTGCTCGCGCAGCAAAAGCTCACCAGTCTTCCCGCTTTTCTGCAGGCGACCGCGCAGCTTGCGTCAGGTTACAGTCTCACCATGGGCCTCGAAGAAGACCCCTTCTTCTTCCACGTGGGACTGACGATTGTCGCGGGCCTGCTGATCGTGCTGACGTGGAGCCTCGCGTTCGGTGCCAGAACCATCCGCAGCCTGAGCATCCTCCTGCTCATCTGCCTCTTTTCCTTCATCAAATGGAAACACGGCTTCGTCCGCGCAGATGGTCACGTCTACATTTTCTATGCGAGCGCCGCCCTCATCGCGATCACGACATGGTTCGTCAGCTTCTCCAAACTTGGAGCTGAAGGTGATCGTGCAGCACCGCCTCGTTGGCGTTCACTGGTGGGGCTCGCGCTGATCACCACGGTAACGGGATTCGCCACGGTTGCATCCATCCAGTTTTGGCTCGGCCGTTTCGCCACGGTTGCAGGCTCGGTCCCGGTTCGACTTTCGACTCACACGCGGTACCTGGTTCGTCCGGGTGCGACGCGCGCCGATCTCGATCGCGAATTGGCGCAGGTGCGAGTCGCCACGGATCTGCCTCAATTTCGACAGGAGATCGGCGGGAAGACCGTGGATTTCATGGGGAATGAAGAAGGCATCATTCTGCTCAATGATCTGCGCTACCATCCGCGGCCGATGGGCGGCGGGACGTTCAACGTCGTCAACTCCTGGTTACAGCGACAGAATGAGGCGTTCGTGGCGTCGCCCCAGCGCGCTCCTGCTTACCAGATCCTGAAGCTCGCCGAGTTCGACGGGCGCCTGCCGACCGGTGACGATGGACTGGCGCTTCGTGCGATTCTTGATTGTTACCGCCCGGTTCTGATGCAGCGCGAATACCTGCTGCTGAAACGAGAGCGAGAGCGTCCACCCGATGCCTCGCCCCGGCTGCTTTCTACGGTAGGCGTCCGCCCGGGTGAGATCATTTCGGTTCCGCAACCTGAGTCGGGGCAACTCATTCTTTTCAGTATTCAAGCCCCGTTCACCACCTACGGCCGGCTCCGCGCGTTTCTCTACCGCCCTCCCGTGCTCGAAGGCCGTTTCTTCACTGAGGATTATCCGCGCGGTCACAGCTTTGTCCTGAAACCCGCCATCCTTCAGGATCCGGTCATCCTCTCTCCTTTCGTGGAAAACACGATCGATTACCTTCGGCTCTATGGCGACGGCACGGGTAATCGCGTCCAATCGCTGCAACTCGACGCCGCGCCCGGTTTTGCCGCCGGCGAGCTTTCGGTTTCGTTTTTCTCGGCGGCTCGACCACCGGCGAGTCAGGCGACCGAGATCGACGAGATTCTGACGTACGATCGTTTTCCTCTCTACAACCGCCTGCCCGCCGATCTCGTCACCCAGGAAACCGGGATCAAAGAGCTCAGCAACGAGCCCATCACGCTGGTACACGCGCCAGGGAGCATCACGTGGAAGCTCGAGCCGACCGATCAACAGGTGATCTTCAGTTACGGTCTGATCCCGAAAGCTTACTTGAACGGGGGCAACAGCGACGGAGTCGAATTCAATGTCGAAGTGATCTGGCCGCCGACGGACGGTCGCGTGGTATTCAAACACATGATTCGCCCACGAACGGTAACGGAGGATCGCGGGATGCATCGGGCGCGTGTCCTGCTCCCGCCGTTCGAACCGGGAGCCCAGCTGCGCATCCGCACGCATCCCGGCCCGGACAACGACGGCGCCAACGATCAAGCCTACATCACTCGCGTGAATATCAAGGCCGGCCCACCCCGTGCTGAACAATTCAGCGGACTTGGCGTGATCCCCGCGAACGGCAGGTTGCCGCATGGCTCGGTGGCCAGCGTCGACACCCAGCCGGTCTTCCTCCTTCACGCGCCGAATGAGCTCGCACTCAACGTTCCGGCCGGCGTCAAAACCCTGCAGGCGAAAGTCGGTTTGCTGCCGGGCGCGTACACAAACGGCGGAAACACGGATGGCGTCGGGTACAGCGTCTTTCTCACGCAAGCAGATGGACGGCGGGAGAAGATTTGGTCCCGGCTGCTCGATCCGGTCCATCGCGACGAAGACCGCGGCTTCGTTGCCATTACGGTTTCGCTTCCGCCAACCGATGGAAAAGCCCAACTGACCGTCGTGACCGACATCGGTCCGAACGGTGACCGGAGCTGGGACCAGTCGTATATCGCTCAAGTCCACTTCGAATGAGCGCCTCCCGTCTCGTATCCACTTTTCAGGACGACCCCCGCCATGCGTGATCTCGCTCTGGCCAAGGCGTACGCCGCCCAGGGATTTGGCTTGGGTGGCGTGCTGCTGAAGCAGTCTCTCTATCCGGGCGCAAAGCTCCGGGCGCTGCTCGACGGAGCCAGGCTGGTGTTGGATTTCGGATGCGGTGAAGGTCTTCTCACGAACTTGCTCAGTCGGGCGTTGCCGCGAGCCCGGTTTGTGGGGGTCGACTTGGACGCGAAGAAAATCTCCGCCGCGACGGCGTGCCGCACCCACCCGCAGACTGAATTCATCGCCGGCGATTTTTTCGATTGTTCGGTTCGCGGTGCGGATGCCGTGATTTTCAACGACGTCCTTCATCACCTTTCTCCTGAACGTCAGCTCGCAGCCCTGCAGCACGCCGCTGATTGTCTGACTGAGGACGGCCTCATCATTCTCAAAGAGGTTGATCCCGCCGACCGGCTCGACGTGCGCCACACGACGTTCTGGGACTCACGGCTCTATGCAAACGATACGCTGCTGTTTAGTTCGCCGGGCGAGTGGGTCGCACGGCTTGGCCGGCTGGGATTCCGTTCGCTTGGCTCCAGCGTCGTGCGTCATCCATGGATCGCGTCCCGGACGCTCCTTTGGTTCACGCGGCGACCGAAGCTCGCGGAGTTTGCCACGCCCGTTCCGCTGGTCGCGATCGCTCCGGGTCGGGCCGTGCTCGTTACGGGGGCAACCGGATTCATCGGCGAATGGGTCACGCGTCAACTTCTGGAGCATGGACTCGACGGACAACCCGTCCGCGTCGACGTCGTGGTCCGCGATTCGCTGCGTCTCCCCGCCGACCTGCGAGGTCACTCTCGTGTTCGCGTGCTCACCGGTGACCTCACGGACAATGCGTTCAACGGCCGTCTCGCTGGACCTTATGCCGCGGTGTTTCATCTCGCCGCCGCCGTCGATTACTTCGGCGGGCAATCCGTTTACGACCATAACCTCCGCGCCACCACCGGTCTCATCGACGCCTGCGGGCGACTGCGCCCTGACCGGTTCATCTACACGAGCACCATGGGTGCGTTGGATCGGAGCCGCGCAGACTTCTGCTCAAAGCCACTCGACGAAACATCCACGAGTCATCCGACCTCGCCATATGGTCGGGCCAAATACGAAGAGGAGAAGATCGTCCAACGTGCCGCCGATCTGAATTGGACCATTGCTCGAATTCCGTGGTGTTACGGTCCGGGCATGGCGGAGAGCCATCACGTCCGCAATTTGCTGAATCGTGTGCGCACCGGCTCGGCTGCATGCCGACTGAACTGGCCGGGCCGGGTCTCGGTGATCGAGGTCCGTGAAGCCGCCCGCCAGTTGGTCGCGCTGGTGACCAAGCCCGCCACGATTCGCGAAACCTTCTTCCTGGCAGAGGACGAACCAATCTCGATGGGGGATTTGTTCGCTGAGATGGGACGGACCGTCGGCTCCACATCAGCGGCATCCGCCCGGGTCCCCCGATGGCTGTGGAGCCTGTCCCGCCTGGCGCAGCCGATCCTTCCTTTTCAGCTGAAGTGCCTGGTCGCGGATGCACTCGTCGTCTCAACGACGAAGGCACGCGCGCTCGGAGTGCAGGTCGCTCCCCGAACGAAAGACTTTCTCGTCCCGCTCGCCAGGTACAACGCGAACGCTCTGTTTCCATCGCGCCACGGCGCGGCCGCGCTGATCACCGGTGCGGCGAGTGGCATTGGTGCCTGCCTCTGTCGTCAGCTTTATTCGCGCGGCTACCAGCTGATCATGGCCGATCGAAACGAACTGCAGCTCAACGCCAGCGCGCGCGTCTATGCGGGTGCGCAGACCTGGGTCGTCGACCTTTCGAGTCCCGAGTTGCCTTCCGCACTCGCTGAACGCTTCGGCTCTCGTGAGTCGTGCCCTGAGCTGATCATCAACAATGCCGGCGTCGGTTGGCGCGGTCCCAGTTGGAGCGCCACCCCCGCAGACACTCACCGCGTGATCTCGGTAAACGCCGAAGCGCCGTCGATCATCTCGAGTTACTTCCTTCACGCATCAAGCGGACCCGTGGTCATCGTCAACATCGCCTCGACTGCGGCCTTCCAACCCTTGCCGTACATGGCCGCTTACGCGGCAGCCAAGAGTTACATTCTTTCGTTCAGCCTGGCGCTCGACGCGGAACTCCAGGCCGCCGGCCGCCGAGATCGCGTGATCACCGTGGTTCCCGGAGGCACCAAGACCGGCTTTCAATCCACCGCCGGTGTCGGCACCCACGCCAAGGAAAAACTTTTGTCTCCCGACGATGTGTCCTGTGCTATCCTCGCCGGGGTGACCAGCAAGCGCAGTTTAATCTTCGTCGGCAGCCGGGCTCGCGCCATGAGTGTCGCCGCATCGCTCATTCCGCTGCGACGCCAAGCCGCGCTGTGGGAAAAACTGATGCGGAATTTGCGCTGATATTCATTACTTCCAACGCGGAGGCAGCGCGCTCCTTGTCCTTGTCCATCGTTGCATTCCGTACCTCCTAACCGATGACGTCACGTCTTCGTCCTTTCGTCAGTCCCCTGTGGGTGTTGATCGCGCTATCGGCGTGGATCGGCTGGCTGCGCGCACCGTCACTCCACGTCACGTTATGGAACGTCGACGAGAGCATCCACGCCGCCGCCGCCCGAACTCTCCTGGAAGGCGGCGTCATGTACCGGGATGCCGTCGATCAGCGCACCCCACTTACCTACTACGTTTTCGCCGCAATCTTCGGCGTCGGTGGAGTGAACAATTTGTTCGCGGTTCGGGTGGTGATCACGGCGATGATCGCGGCCACTGCGTTCGGTCTGTTTGTGATCGGCCGAAAGACCAACGGGCGCGTCACTGGCCTTTGCGCTGCGTTCCTTTTCGCCGCGTTCTCCAGTCACCTCTTGTATGCGCAAGATACCTACGCGGCTCATACGGAGTGGTTCGTCGCATTCTTCTCCACGACGGCGGCGTTGATATTCCTTCACGCCGAATCCGTTCCGCGTTTCGGGAGATCTCTGCTGATCGGTGCGATCTGCGCCCTGTCGTTTCTTTCGAAGCAACCGGGGCTGACGGATCTGGGGGCGCCCGTGGGCACCCTGATCTATCTGGGCCTGCTTCGCGCCGCGCCGCGCCGTGAGATCTGGCGTTCACTCGGCGGTATCGTGACGGGCTTCCTGCTCACGGTCCTGCCGGTTGCGGCCTTGTTCGTAATCGCCGGTGCCTGGAAGGACGGAATCTTCTACACCTGGACGTACAACGTGCAGTTCTATGGTCCGGAGATTGGCTGGGGAGATCGTCTGCTTTCCATAGCGCCGTTCTTCGCCTCACTCGCGCACGTCTACCCCTTCGTGCTCATCGCGATCGTCCTCGCGGTCATCGGCCTCGCGCTCTCGGTGGTTCAGTTTCGGTATCTTGCAACCGAGTACGTCCGACGACGCGCGGATGGTTACTTGATCCTTTGGTGTGTCACCTCACTGGTCGGAGCAATGTCCAGCGGTCGGGGCTACGCTCACTATTTTTTCCAATGTCTTCCGCCGTTTGCCTGGCTTGCAGCCCGCGCTGGCGACTGGCTGTGGGCGCAGATCTCGAGTACGCACAGCAATCTAAAGCGCGGCCTTGCCGGAATCGGGTTCGTCGCGCTCGCCGTGAGCGCTCTCTGGACACCGCTCGGTGCTCGCAAGGTCGCGCCTCCTCCGGTCGATCCGGCGATTCCCATCGCCAGCTTCATCCGCGCCCACAGCACTCCGGCGGACAAAATTTTCGTGTGGGGCTACAATCCCGACATCTACCTGTACGCAAACCGCGCTCCCGCCTCGCGGTTTTTCTACTGTTCGTTTCAAACCGGATTGATTCCGTGGACCAACGAGGTCCCCGGCGTAGACACCACCTACGCAATCGTTCGAGGATCCATGGAAACGTTGCTCGCCGATCTCGCCCGTCATCCGCCTGCTTTCATCGTCGACTGTGGAGTCGGTCCACACCGTCGCTTCTCCAAGTATCCGGTACAGAATTTCGACGTCCTCTACTCCCTGATTCAATCGCACTACGTTGAGGTCGATCCGTCATCGT
>JBDSPT010000224.1:0-5362 GCA_039930205.1 Opitutus sp.
CAGCCAAAACGAGCGGCAGCAGCACCGGCAGCAAAGGCGGCATCATCGCGCCGCGGCCCCCGCTATCGCCGCGATCACCTTTTGCCACGGTCCCGGGCGAGCTTTGGAGATCAGCGGACATCAGGAAGTCATTGCCGAAATCGGCGCGAGGCGATTGAACGAGCAGCCATAGGTTGATGTAAAACTTTTCCTCGATGTTGCGTTCATCACCCACTCTCCGGCGGCTCCTCTCGGTCCTCGGGTTCGTGATTCTCTGGTCGCTGATCGGGCTGGCATTTGCCGGCCAATTCTACCTTTCGAGCAGCCTGATGGGTCGCTCGATCACGTGGGCTCAGGCCATCAGTTACTCGCTGGCTGACTGGTACGTATGGGCGCTGCTTTCGATTCCCATCGCCGCACTGGCTCGCCGGTTTCCCCCGGCTCCTGACGTTCCTTGGGTAACGGCTGCCATCCACCTCGGAGCCGGACTGTTCTTTGCGCTGCTCTATGTGGTGGTGCGCGCGTTCGTTGGCCAGGCGCACAGTTGGTTCACCGACGAAGAGGCGACCTTCATGGAGATTTTTCGGCCGCTGTTCGTTAAGACCTTTCCGTTCAATCTGCTCATTTATGGTGTCATCGTCTCGGTCGGTCACGCGCTCGATTACTACCGCAAGTATCACGAACGGACCGTGCAGACACTGGAGTTGGAGAAGCATCTCACCGAGGCGCGGCTGCAGTCACTGCTGCGGCAGTTGAAACCGCATTTTCTGTTCAACGCACTCAATGGCATCGCGTCGTTGATGTACTCCGATGTCGCGGCGGCGGAAAAGATGCTGATCCGGCTCGCTGATTTGCTGCGGCAAACGATGTCGCAAACGGGTGCCCCTCTCACGCCGCTGAAAGCCGAGATCGAATTCCTCGAGTGCTACCTCGGGATCGAGCGGATTCGTTTTCAAGACCGGCTCGCGGTGGAATTGCAGATGGACCCAGCCACCCTGGACGCGCAAGTGCCGAGCCTCATCCTCCAACCGCTCGTGGAAAACGCGATTCGCCACGGCATTGAACCACAGATGCGCGCCGGGAAAATCCTGCTTCGCTCCACTCGCCTCGGCGATGACTTGATCCTCACCGTGACCGACAATGGCGGCGGGATGCCGGCCGGCGGTTTCAAACGCGAAGGTATCGGCCTGGCCAACACGCGCGCCCGACTGAAAGAACTCTACGGCAAACGCCAACGCTTCGAGCTTTCCAACGAACCCGAAGGTGGACTTTGCGTACGTCTCTCCTTTCCTTTCACCACCCCACCATGACGAAACTGCGGATTCTCATCGTCGATGATGAACCCCTGGCCCGCAATCGCGTGCGCGCAATGCTCAAGTCGGAAACCGACGCCGAAGTCGTCGGTGAATGTGGGAATGGTCCGGATGCGATCGAAGCGATCCGCCAGGAGAAACCCGATGTCGTCTTCCTCGACATGCAGATGCCCGGATGCGATGGCCTGCACGTCGTGGGTGACCTTCCCGCCGACAACCGTCCCGCGATCATTTTCGTCACGGCACACGAGAACTTCGCGGTCGATGCGTTTGCGGTTCATGCGACCGACTATCTGCTGAAGCCGTTTGATCAGCAGCGTTTCAAAACTGCGCTGGATCGGGCCGCTCAGTACGTTCGCGCTCGTCGCACGGGTGACCTCGGCGCGCGACTCGAATCAATTCTCGCTGACTCCGCGCCAGCCCAGAAGAAACCCGGACGGCTCGCCTTCAAGTCCGATGGACGGGTCGTGTTCCTCAAGCCCGAGGAAATCATCTGGATCGAAGCCGCCGACAATTACGTGCTGCTCCATCTCGTGGCCGCTCCGCGGTTGATGTTGCGAGAAACACTTTCGGCGCTCGAGACGCGCCTCGGCGCCGTGGAGTTTACCCGCGTCAGTCGCTCTGCGATCGTGCGCCTCGACCAGGTGAAGGAACTCCAGCCGACGTTTCACGGGGATTATACCGTTGTTCTCCGCGACGGGACGCGCGTTCCGCTCAGTCGCAGTCATCGCGGCCAACTGGAAAAATTTACGTCCGAGGGGGTATGAGTCGGCACTCGGAATTCGGATACGGACGATCGCCATCGTCCAAACCGGTTGCTGCTTTCCCCTGCGGTCATTCGTCGAGGCGCCCGTCTCCGGTCATGCTCGGAGCGATGCTGTGCGGCCTCACCGCGGTCCACGCCGCGCCACCCGCACCACCCGCGTCGGCCAACGCAGACGGGCGCATCGAATCGTTCATGAAATCGGCCCGCGCCAATTTCGGTCTCCAACAATCGGACAGCGGTCTGCTCTTCAAAGTGCTCGCTGCGGGAGGCGGACCTCGTCCGCGCAAAGAGGATACCGTTGTGCTGAGCGTCAAAGCGACGGCGCCCGACGGAAAAACCGCCCTGCCCCAACTCACCGGCGAGCACGTTCGCGTTCACGTGCGTGATCTGTTGCCGGGCCTGGTGGAAGGGATTCGGATGATGACTCTCGGCAGCAGGATGGTGTTGGTCGTCCCTCCAGCTCTCTCGTTCGCCAACGCTGCGTGGCCTGCAGGCATTCCAACCGGGATTCCGCTGCTCTTTGAGTTGAGTCTCGAAGACATCGTGACTGAGGAACCGGTTTCAACCCCGTCGAAGTGATGCGAACGATTCAGAGTTGGGCGGCCCGATCGGACGGATCCGGATTCGTCGGCGCATGCCTCGCGGCGATCGCGTTGTCGATCGGCGTTCCTTGTGTCACCCGCGCCGATCAAACGACTTCGGCGAGTCCTTCGGCCACTCAGCCGGAGAGCACCCGGAAAATGGCGGCTCGGCTGCGCGAGCTAGCCGTGGCCGGGGATCCCTTCGGCAGCCCTTATCGGTTCACCGAGCGCGTCAGCATCCTCCGCGAACGTCTCGCGCACACGACGGAAATCGCGAAGATTATCGAGACAAAGATCCTGCTCGCACACAATCTCTTGAGCGGCGGCGAGTCCGAAGCCGCGTTGCAAGAGTTTCAAGACGCCGAGCACCTGATCAAAGGAAACAACCAGCCGCTGCCGCCAGCACTGGCTGTCATGCTCGCGACCGCGAAAGCGGTGAGTTTTCTACGCATGGGAGAGCAGGAGAATTGCCTGCTGAATCACAACGCGGATGCCTGCCTCCTGCCCATCGCGGGAGGCGGCGTTCACCAGCTGCCACGCGGCTCGCGCGGTGCGATCGGTGAATTAACGCCGCTCCTCGAAAAGTACCCCGGCGACCTCCGCGCGCGCTGGCTGCTGAACGTCGCCTACATGACGCTGGGCGAGTATCCGGCGAAGGTCCCTCCGTCGCTTCTGATCGATCCGCAGCGCTTCGCGTCAGACTACGATATCAAACGCTTCCCGGACGTCGCCGGTAACCTGGGTCTCGATGTCGACGACCTCGCCGGCGGTGTCGTCATGGACGATTTCGACCACGACGGATTCCTCGATGTGTTGGTGTCGGCTCAAGGCACCAGCAGCCAGCTGCGGTTTTTTCACAACAAGGGAGACGGCACCTTCGCGGATCAGACCGAACCAGCCGGACTGCTGGGCGAAGTCGGAGGACTTAATCTCATTGCCGGTGACTACAACAACGACGGACACCTCGACGTGCTCGTGCTCCGCGGCGGCTGGTTGGGGGCCAACGCGCATCATCCGAATTCGCTGCTGCGCAACAACGGTGACGGTACGTTTACGGATACGACCGAGGAAGCGGGATTGCTCAGCTTCCACCCCAAGCAGACGGGAGTGTGGTTCGACTACAACGCCGATGGCTGGCTCGATCTTTTCATCGGCAACGAGTCCACGCCCGGAGATCCCAATCCCTGCGAACTGTTCCGCAACAATGGCGATGGCACGTTCACCGAATGCGCCGCCGAAAACGGCGTGGCTTTGGTTGGCTATGTGAAGGGCGTCGTCAGTGGCGACTTTAACAATGACGCGCGTCCTGATCTCTACCTCTCGCTCCAGGACGGCGCGAACCGGCTGCTGCGCAACGACGGCCCGGCCACGCCGGATGACTCCTCGCGCGCGAAGTGGAAATTCACTGACGTCGCCCGCACCGCTCGCGTAACCGAACCTTTCGGCAGTTTTTCGTGCTGGTTCTTCGACTACGACAACGATGGCTGGCTCGATCTTTTCGTCGCCGGCTATGACATTCAGGAGGTTGGCGACATCGCCGCGGATTATCTCGGATTACCCCATGCCGGAGAGCGTGCCCGGTTGTATCATAATAACCATGACGGTACGTTTGCGGACGTCACGCGAGAAGCGGGGCTGTTCAAGCTGCTCCACATGATGGGCTCAAATTTCGGAGATCTGAACAACGATGGCTGGCTCGACTTCTACGTGGGCACCGGAAACCCGGAGTTCGCCACCCTCGTTCCCAATCGGATGTTTCTCAACGATGGCGGGAAGCGCTTCCTCGACGTCACCACGTCAGGCGGCTTCGGCCAGCTGCAAAAGGGGCACGCGGTGGCATTTGGCGATATCGACAATGATGGAGACCAGGACGTTTACTCGGTGCTGGGCGGGGCGATCTCGGGAGACCACTATCACAATCAACTTTTCGCCAATCCCGGCCACGGCAACCATTGGGTGAAGCTGCGGCTCGAAGGAGTGAAGTCGAACCGGAGCGCGATTGGAGCGCGGATCAAGATCGTGGCCCAAACTTCCACCGGCGAACGAGAAATCCATCGAGTCGTTGGTACCGGGGGGAGTTTTGGCGCATCGACGTTGCAGCAGGAAATTGGTCTAGGTCAGGCGACGTCGATTATCCGCGCCGAAATCTTTTGGCCGGAAACAGGAAAAACTCAGACGGTGAACGATCTTAAAAACGACCACGCCTACGTCGTGCGCGAAGGTGTCCTTCCGCCATCTGAAGTGATCTTAAAGTCCTTCGCCCTTTCCTCCGCCAAGGCCGCGCCTCATCATCACAAACCGTAGTGCTGCTCAAACCCGGTCACGCGGGAAAAGTGCAAGCAGATCGACCGGAATTAGGATGTAGCCGCAGGCGCGGTGCCCGGGACCTTCGCCATTCACCCCGCCCCGTCGGCGTTTCACCCCTCAGGGATTCACATGCCCGTGATTGGTCCCACACTTTGCGGTCCAGTCCCTTTCTACCCCCATGATTCATCATCGTTCACTTGCCGTTATCGCAGCGATCCTCTGTGCGGCGACGTCATTGTTTGGCGCGCCCAATCCGGTTCTGTTTTGGAACGAGCAAGCGATCAACGCCACGAGATTGTCCCGCAATCCCCCTCCCGTCGCCGCGTTGCATCTGGCGACCTATCATACCGCCATCTTCGACACGGCGAACAGCTTTTCACGGACGTATCAGGGTTGGATGGTCAACGATCCTGCTC
>JBDSPT010000225.1:0-4974 GCA_039930205.1 Opitutus sp.
GCCCGGGTTTGACGGCAAAGGACGACACAGAGTTCGTCCCTCCGCCCATCCATTACGGATGTATTCAATGTGAAGCTCCAGACCCGGGCTCGCGACCGGAACTCACGGTTTAGAGCAGTTTAACTTAAACGGTAGCAGGACGTCCCCTCATTGTCATCGCGAGGTGCGCGGAGCGCGCCGTGACGATCCAGCTGGATTGCTTGGTCGCTGCGCTTCCCGCAATGACAGGCAGTCGGCTACCGTTTTATTTAAAACGCTTGAGCGCCCGCCCGATCATCCATTGCGAATACGATTCGCGAGATGCAGACTGCGGCACCCGCATGAGTCCTCTCCCGCCAACGCTCGCTGCTGCACTTTTTCCCGCAGCGTTGCTCTGCCGGGTGGCTGAAGAACATGGCTCGTCGAAGCGCGAGCGGAGGGCGAAACACCGCTGCGCACCACCGCGTTTTTCGCCGGCTTTCTACTTTTCCTCTTGATTGGAATGCGCACCTGACCGGCAACCGATGAACTTTGAACCTTTAATCGCAGTTTCACTTCTCTCCGCCGATTTTTCGCGCTTGGGCGAAGCAGTCGTTCGAGCGGAAGCGGCCGGAGCCGACTGGTTGCACCTCGACATCATGGACGGGCACTTCGTCCCCAATATTTCATTTGGTCCTGCAATCGTCGCCGCGGTTCGCCGCTGCACGCGTCTGCCTCTCGAAGCCCATCTGATGATCGAACATCCGGAACGCTCTTTGGAAACGTTCGCGAAGACCGGCGTGCAACGCATCGTTGTTCATGCAGAAGCCTGCGCGGATATTCCCGCGACGCTGGCGACAATCTCGGCGCTCGGCTGCGAGGCGGGTCTGGCGATCAACCCTGAAACCGCGTTCGCCAAGGCCGAACCGTTTTTCCCCGTGATCGACTCGTTGCTCGTCATGACGGTCAGTCCCGGATTCGGGGGTCAGCCGTTCAAACCTGAAACCGTGGAGAAAATTGAAGCCGCATATTTGCGCCGCATGGCGGGCGGATGGGATTTCCGAATTGCAGTCGATGGCGGCATCCGCGGGAAAACGGCCGGGATGACGCTCCTGGCGGGAGCCGATTTCCTGGTCAGTGGATCAGCTCTCGTCGGTGCCGCAGACATGCGGACCGCGATTCGGGAAATGCGCGGGCTGCCGACCCGTGAGGGCGATAGCGGCCAAAATCGGAAACCAAATCCATGACGGATAAAAATAACTTACCCTCGAAACCGAACGAATCGGCTGCTCCGAAAAAGGGGCGGAACGACGGGCTTGATGACCACGATCATCCGAGTCCCGATCACGATCATGAAGCTCATGATCACGAAAACGAGCACGGAGGACACGACCACGCCACAAGCCGGGCGGAAACGATCAGCCTGGCGGTCTCCGGCTCCTTGGTCGGAGTCGGCCTGATTGTCCAACTGACGAACGCGCTCCCGGATAAAGGCGTCGCTGCTCTCGCCGTGGCGGCGATGTTGGTCGGCGGCTGGTTCCTCCTGCCGAAAGCCTGGCGCGCCATCGTCAAGTTTCGGCCCGACATCAATCTCCTCGTCGTCATCGCTGCGATTGGCGCATCCATTGTCGGTCAGTGGATCGAAGCTGCGACGGTCGTGTTCCTCTTTGGAGTCGCCGAATGGCTCGAAGGCTGGGCGGATCGTCGCGCGCGGCGCGCCGTCGCGTCGCTGCTCGAAATCGCGCCGAAGAACGCGACGGTGCAGCGAAACGGTCAATTCGTCGAAGTGCCCGTGGACGACGTGAAAGTGGAGGAAATCTTCGCGGTGAAATCGGGGATGAGCATTCCGCTTGATGGTCAGGTGCTGAAAGGTGAATCGGCCGTCAATCAGGCTCCGATTACCGGCGAATCCGTGCCCGTGGACAAGAAGCCGGGAGACCCGGTTTTTGCCGGCACGGTGAACGGTGAAGGTTCGCTGGAAGTGCGTGTGACCAAGGCTGCGGGCGACACGACGCTGGCGAAAATCATTCGGCTGGTGAAAGACGCGCAGGAGCAGAAAGCGCCCTCGCAACGCTTCGTCGATGTCTTTGCGCGTTACTATACGCCGACTGTCACAGCCGTCGCTTTGCTCGTGTTTTTGGTTCCACCGCTGGCGTTTCATGGGGATTGGTCTGATTGGCTTTATCGCGCCTGCGTGCTGCTGATCATCGCGTGTCCGTGCGCTCTGGTGATTTCGACGCCCGTGAGCATCGTCGCCGGTTTGACCGCGCTTGCGCAACGGGGCGTCCTGGTCAAAGGCGGCGCGCACCTCGAAGCAATCGGCAGGCTGGAGGGGCTCGCGCTCGACAAAACCGGCACGATCACGGAGGGAAAGCCGAAGGTGCAAGGCGTGGAATTGATCGCTCAAAAAACCGAAGACGAAATTTTGAGGATCGCGGCTGCGGTGGACGTACATTCCGCGCATCCGCTCGCGCATGCCGTGGTGAAGTACGTGCAGAGTCGGAAAATC
Organism: Opitutus sp.; assembly: GCA_039930205.1. Lineage (GTDB taxonomy): Bacteria > Verrucomicrobiota > Verrucomicrobiia > Opitutales > Opitutaceae > Opitutus. The sequence continues at coordinate 2,468 of JBDSPT010000225.1, forward strand.
GATTTTCCGCGCGCCGAGAATTACAGGGCACAAAGCGGCCGGGGTGCTGAAGGCGTCATCGACGGACATAATTATTTCGTCGGCAATCATCGTTTCACGCACGAACTCGGCGTCTGCTCCGACGAGATCGAACGCCGGCTCTCTGTCATCGAAAGTAAAGGCCAGTCGGTGATTGTCGTGGGCCATCGACCGCACGATGGCTGCAAAGGCGAGGTGCTCGGCATCATCGCGATTGGCGATACCGTCAGGGCCAATGCGAAGCACGCGATTCGTTCGCTGCACGAAGCGGGTGTGAAAACCATTGTCATGTTGAGCGGCGACAATCAACGCACCGTCGATGCGATCTCGAAACAAGTGGGGATCGACGAAGCTCGCGGCGATCTGTTGCCTGACGATAAAGTCGCTGCGGTTGAGGATCTCCTGAAGAAGCACGCGGTGGTGGGAATGGTCGGCGACGGCGTGAACGACGCGCCTGCGATGGCGACGGCGACGATTGGGATCGCGATGGGTGCGGCGGGAACGGACGCCGCAATCGAAACCGCCGACGTCGCGCTGATGAAAGACGAACTCGGCATGATTGCGGAAACCATCCGGCTGGGGCGGCGGACGCTTGGCATCATTCGCTTCAACGTCGCCTTCGCGCTCGGTCTGAAAGCGCTCTTTTTGGTTCTTACTCTTTTCGGCGTGGCGAGTCTCTGGCTCGCGATTTTGGCGGATACGGGCGCGACCCTGATTGTCACCGGCAATGCGCTTCGGCTGCTGAGAAGCCCGCGGCGTTACACGACTCCTCAAACGGTTTAAAAGGAGCTATAGAGCGGTTTAACTTACACTGTAGCCGGACGCCGCCTCATTGTCATCGCGAGGTGCGCGAAGCGCGCCGTGGCGATCCAGCTGGATTGCTTCGTCGCTGCGCTTCTCGCAATGACAGGAACTCGGCTACAGTTTTGTTTAAATGGCTCTAGCTGTTCGGCCTGGCAAATCGCCTTGCGCGCGTGGCCGTTCAGCTGGTCCCGGCGCCCCTGATCAATCGGGGCACGCGCGATTACGAAGGTGTCGGGACACCTTGTCGGTGGGGCGTTGCCACCGTCGACTCGTCAAGACCGTGGGCGTCGCGTTCCTGGTGAGACTCGCGCTGGGATCACGGCCGCGGGCGCCGATTCCGCATTCGGATTCTGCCGGCGTCAGCGGCCTTGTAACCGCATTTCGCTTACACGCGCTGGCAGAACCAAACGATGCCTGCGACGGCGATCATCACCGAAAATACCGGCTGAAGTCGTGCCGCGATCGCCGGGCGGCGGCGGGCAAGGACCAATAGCGGCACGAGGCACGCCGCCACCGCGAGTTGCCCGAGTTCCACGCCGCCGTTGAACGCCAGCAACGGCGGAAGGATCGCGAATCCGGTGACCCCGGGCAATCGATCCGCAAGGGCCGTCGCAAAGCCAAGTCCGTGGATCAAACCAAACCCGAACACCACAGCGAGCCGATGTCGCGGCGGTTTCGTGAGGAAGAGATTCTCCACCGCGATATAGATGATCGAGACCGCGATCAGTGGCTCCACAATCCTCGGCGAGAGGGAAACCAAGCCGGTCGCCGCCGCTGCCAGGGTGATCGAATGCGCGATCGTGAACGTGGTCACGACCCCGAGGATGTCCCGCAGCCGCACCGCCACCAACAACAGCGCGAGCAGGAAACAGAGATGATCAAATCCGGTGAGAATGTGTTCTACGCCGAGCTGGAGAAAGGCCGGCCAGCGCGCGGATTGGTTTGCAGCGGGAGCCCGGCGCTCCGCCGCGGCATCGGTGGCAATTGCGGGCACCTCCCAGCTCGCGTGCTGCTTGTCGAGCAGGGCCAGCGCATCGTTCGATTCCCCCATCAGCACGATCATCCGGTGCCCGAAGGGAAGTTTCGCGAGGATGGGAAACTCCAGCATCACCTGACCTGGATCGATCTGTGACCACTTCTTGGACACAAGAACTTCGTTGTCGCTGGTGGTTCCGGCCACGACGGAAACGGGAACGTCCGTCGCCCCGGAACTCAGTCGCACGAGCCCCGCGCTGACCGTGCTCAACCCGGGGCCAAGTTTCGCCAGCTCCGCTGGCGCGGGACGCTCAGTGCCATTGCTGCCGGGGATGAGCGGCGAAAGGTCAGTCCACGCAAAGGTCAACGTGACCTTCAGATCTCCGTTGTTGCGCTCGATGTGCGCCGTACTCAACCCGGGATCGTGCGCGAACAACGACGAGGCTCGCATCGTCGCAACCAACAAAATTAAGACGAGGCGAAGTTGGCTCATGGAAGAAGCGGGTCGAACGATGAAACCTGAGAATCAGCGAAAAGCGATTTCGGATCGAGATCTGAAAGATAGAGCGGTTTAACTTAAACGGTAGCCGGACGCCGCCTCATTGTCATCGCGAGGTGCGCGAAGCGCGCCGTGGCGATCCAGCTGGATTGCTTCGTCGCTGCGCTTCTCGCAATGACAGGAACTCGGCTACAGTTTTGTTTAAAAGGCT
>JBDSPT010000226.1:0-3856 GCA_039930205.1 Opitutus sp.
TGGAAGGCACCCGACACCTATCTGGTGCGCGTACCTCGGTACCAGACTCCGTTCATGACAACGTATCAGATGAGGTTTGCGGGAGACCTGGTCCTGCTGGATACCGAGGAAAACGCTGGATTTGGCCCGCTTAAGTCGCCGCAAATTGTCGGTGAGGCGAAATAATCGCGACGAGTGAAGATGATCACTTTACGGATGCAACGATCGATGCCGCAGGCCTTGCTGCTTCAGTTGGCATGTCTGTGTCCGATTCAGCTCCGCATGGAGAAATCATCCCTTCTCCCGGGTAGAATTTGATGCCTGGTAGTTCCGCCACGACTTTAGGTTCCCACGGTTTCAAGCTGCGTTGGGCATTTTGGCTACTCGTAGCGGGCGGTCTCGTGTCCGCCGACGTTCGCGGGCAACCCGCGCAATCGGCTTCCGCCAACGAGCCGGTGATCACCTCGATTCGGCAGTTCTGGAATCTCACGTCCGAAGAACGGCAGCGGTCACACCCGTTTCGCATCGAATGCGATGTCTCGTTTTACGATCCAATCTGGAAGAATCTGTGGATTCAGGACTCCTTTGAAGGCGCTTACGTGAGGGTGGGGACAGCAAATCTCCCGTTGAAGTCGGGACAGCACGTGGTCGTCACGGGCACGTTCGAACCTCCCCTCCGGGATTTGTCATTCGAGCATGCGACGGTCGTTTCCTCCCCCTCGCATGAAATCGTCCCCGTTTTGGCGGCAGGGCGACTGGATCGGATCGATCTGTTGGGAAATTTGATCGTGAGCCTCGAGGCGTTTGTCGTGCGTCAGAATCGATTGGATGCCGATCATCTCCACCTGACGCTTACCGCAGAAGGGACGACGTTCTACGCCTACGTCTCGGTGGACTCGTCGACGGTAGTGCCTGATTACGTGGATTCAACCGTCAAGATTCGCGGTGTCTATGTGGGTTCCACCTCGGGTGAAGCCAAGAAGCTGTTGCTCGAAATGCGGGTGGCTTCTCCGGACCACATCAAGGTGCTCAGCTGGTTGGGCGACGATCAGCGCTTCAAATTGCCGGTGTCGCCCATCGCGAGTCTTGCGCCACTGCCCCGCGCTCAGTTGGTGCGCATCATGGGCGAGGTGAAAGCGCAGGAGCCCGGGCGGTATTTGAGAATCCGTGACGAGACTGGTCAGATCGATGTGATCACGGGCCAGATGCGGAATGCGATGATCGACGAACGAGTGGAAGCGATTGGATATCCTCTGATCGACGGGACGAACTGGAAATTGGTGGATGGACTTTATCGGTCAGTCACGTCGCCGCTCCCGATCAGTCAGGGGACTCCGGCCACGGCACTCCGGGTCACTGCCCAGGTCCTCGAGCTCTCACCGGAAGAAGCAGCCGCTGGCCGGCCTGTGTTGATCTCAGGAGTGGTGACTTGGTCGCACCCCGACGTGCCCTACCTCTTCGTGCAGGACGCGAGCGGCGGGGTGTGCGTCGCGCGCGGCACCTTGACGGAACGGTTTAGGACGGGTCGCAATATCGAGGTCAAAGGCAACACCTCGATGGGGCCCTTCGCGCCCATGATCATCGCGACGGAAATGAAGCGTATCGGAAATGTGGCGATGCCCGCCGCCCGTCAGGTCTCGCTCGAATCGGCGCTCACCGGAGTTGAGGAAGCGCAGTGGGTGGAGATGCGAGGCTATCTGCGCAAAGTGGAGCTTGATGGAGCGTGGACTCACCTGGAATTGACGACCTCCGTCGGTAATTTCCGCGCTGAGCTGCCCTCGACTGACGATCTCATTGCGCTCGAGGGATCGGTGATCCGCCTCAACGGAGTCTGCACCGCCGATGCCGACGAACGCCGCAAGCTCAACGGGATCAAGCTCCTCGTTCCCTCAAGCGAATATGTGCAAATTGAAGAGACGGCGCCCAAGGAATTGTTTGATCAACCGGCTCGATTGCTCGCGAACTTGGGTCAGTACGGAACGCTCAAGGCATTCAACCGCCGGGTCAAAATTTCCGGTACGGTCCTGAATCACTCTGTCTCGCACTTCATCAACCTCATCGAAGGCGACGAGACGTTGATGGTGCTCACGCGCCAGGATACGCCCTTGTCCGCAGGAGACCGGATCGACGCGGTGGGATTTCTCGGTCAACAAGCAGGACGACCGGTGCTGCGTGAAGCGGTTTATCGGCAGACGGGCCATGGCGATGCGCCAGCTCCGCAGCTCCTCGCGAAGCCGGGATTGATTCGCACGGAGCTCGACGGATCTTTGGTGAAGACGACGGCCACCTTGATCGACGACTCAACGGTCGGTGATCAGATGCGCCTCACGATGCAGTCGGAGAACGCGATCTTCGAAGCGTACCTCGACCAGGCCGCGGCACCCGATCGCAAAAGCCCGCTCCCCGTCGGCAGTGTGGTGCGATTGACCGGAGTGTATCAGATCAAGTTCACTGACGATGGGCATCCGAGCGCGTTTTTTATCCTGCTCCGATCATCGAGTGATATCGCCGTCCTGGAGAGACCGTCGTCGCTGACCCGCGAGCGCATCTTGACGTTCGCCGCGACCTTGGGAGTGGGAATCGTGTTGTTCATCGCGTGGGTGGTTGCGCTTCGCCGCCGCGTAAAGAAGCAGACCGATCAGATTCGAGGGCAGTTGGAGAAAGAAGCGCGCCTCGAATCGGAGCTGCAGCGCGCGACGAAGCTGGAGTCGCTGGGAATTTTGGCCGGAGGGATTGCACACGATTTCAACAACCTCCTGACGGTGGTGATGGGCAATCTCTCGCTGGCGATGCTCGACTTGAAGAAAGAGGCGGAGTCGACGAGCTGGTTGCGGGAGGCAGAGCGGGCGGTCGGACGAGCCAGGGACTTGACGCAGCAACTGCTAACGTTCTCGAAAGGCGGGGCACCGATTCGGTCGGCGGTCGTGCTCGCGGATATCGTCCAGGAGGTCGCGCAGTTTGCGCTCCGTGGTTCGAACGTTCGCTGCGTATTTGAGATCGCGCCCAATTTGTGGCCGGCCGATGTGGACAAGGGCCAGATTGGTCAGGTCGTGCAGAACATCGTGATCAACGCGATGCAGGTCATGCCGGACGGAGGACAGATCAAGATCGCGCTGCACAACGAAACCGACGACCCGGGGATCGGGAAGATTCTGGCACCGGGTCAGTTTCTAAAGCTGACGATCCGCGATCAAGGCTCGGGTATCGCACCCGAAAACATCGGCAGGATTTTCGAACCATACTTTACCACCAAGACGAGTGGGAACGGACTGGGGCTCGCGACGGTGTACTCGATTGTGAAGAAGCACCTCGGACATATCACCGTTGAATCGGTGTTGGGCGAGGGCACTACTTTCCACATCTGGTTGCCCGCGGCCGTTGCAGCGGCGCTGGCGAATCAAGCCTCAGAGCCTGCTCCTGTGGGACTCGGCAGAGGGAGGATTCTTTTCATGGACGACGATCCAGAAATTCGCCGTCTGGGATTGGCGATGCTCACGCGATTGGGTTACCAAGCCAAATCGGTCAGTGATGGCGTTGAGGCGATCACGGAATATCGAAAGACCTTTGGGACGGCGGCGGCCTTCGATCTTGTGGTTTTGGATCTCACGGTACAGGGCGGGATGGGCGGATGTGACGCAGTGGAAAAACTGCATGCGTTTGATCCGAACGTGCGGGCCGTGGTCTCGAGCGGTTACTCTAACGACGAAGTGCTCTCGAATTATCGACACCACGGCTTCTGCGGAATCGTTTCAAAACCCTACGAGACGGCGGCGCTGGCGGCTGTGCTCAATCAGGCGCTGCAGCGCTCGACCGTTTGAGCGTGGTGAAGCGACGCAGGCGCTCAGAATGAGCTGAGCGCCAGGAGCGGTTGGGGAAA
>JBDSPT010000227.1:0-5850 GCA_039930205.1 Opitutus sp.
GAGTGGGAACGAAAGTTTCTTTTGCGTTTCGGCCAGAAACTTCTCCACGCCCCACTTTTCCAAAACGTATTTCAGCCGCGATTTCTTGCGATTCGTGCGATCGCCACTCTCCGCGAACACGCGGATCATTGCTGCGGATACGGCCACCGCTTCAGCCGGCCGAAGCAGCAAGCCGCAGTCGCGCGCGAAATCGCCGTGACCGGAAATCCCGCCAAGTTGCACGCGAAAGTACACACCCGGCTCGACCACGCCGACCTGCGCACCGGCTGCGAGCGACGCTTCGCTTACCTCGACCGCAAAGAAACCGATGTCGTTCGTGTCGGCGGCCGCCGAGATGCTGCCGCCGTTGTCGAACGCCACGTTGAACTTCCGCGGTAGTCCGTAGAGGTCGCGATGATTGAGAATGTAATGATGCAGCCCCTTCGCGAATGGCCGCACGTCGATCAGTTCGTCGGGATCAAAACCGCTGTTGGGCGACGCCGTGATGTTTCGGATGTTGTCCGCACCGGCGCCACGTGACGTGAGTCCCATTTCCTGCACGCGCGTGAGTACTTTGACGATATCGCGGGGCTTGAACTCACGAATCTGCAGATTACCGCGCGTCGTGATATGCGCGTATCCGCCGCCCAATTCATCCGCCAGGTCGGCCACACCGTGCAACTGCGCCGCCGTCAATTCGCACGCGGGCACGCGGAGACGAAGCATGAAACTGTCCTGTGCCGGCGCGACATAGAAGAGCCCGAACGTCTTGAAGCGATACGTGTTCTCCGCGTCGGGTAGTTTATCCTCGTCGGCGTGCTTCAGCAACCGGTCCCACGCATCGAGGGGATCTTCATCGTACTTCCACTTCTCCTCCTTGCAGAGATCCTCCAGCGGCGTCCCAAACACCGTTTCCGCGGCGGGCGCGCTGGCGTGATTGCCGCTGATGGCTTCGGCCGCATTGGCGGTGACCAGACCGCCAGACGTGTGACCAACAAAGGGAATAAGTCCGCTCGCCGCCACGCCGGCCATGAAGCCCTGCAGGTATTCCTTCTGCTCCGGGGCAAAGGGAGCGGGCGGTGGCGGTTCAGTGGTGGCAGACACGCCGTCGTTTTAGCAACCCAAGTGCCACTTCACGGCGGGCTACGGATTAAAGCCGTGAATTGTTTTAACCTAATCTATGAATTCAGTTCATGCTGGGACGGATCGAATCCGGTTCACCCGCAAACTCGTTTACCGAGTGGTGAGTTGCGCGATCAGCGCGAGGCACACGAGAAACAGCACGAGGCATAAACCCTTGTAGAACCGCAACGGGTTACGTTCTAACAGGGCGGCATCCTTGCGGTGATAGGGAGCGACCTTTTGCGGATGATCCAAGTCATAGGCCATTTCTGAAAAGTTCTGGTAGCGATGCGCTGGATCCGCTGCGACGGCACGCAGGGCAACCGACTCCAGCCACGGCGGCACCGCGGGGTTCAAGCGACTCAGGCGCTTCGGATTGGAATCGAAGCGTGGAGTCTGGAACCGTTCGACCTCACCGTAAGGATACGTTCCCGTCAGCGCCTCGTACACGGTGACGCCGATCGCAAACAGTTCGGTCCGCTCGGAGAGCGGATCGCCGCGGAAACGCTCCGGGGCCAGATAACTTGGGGTGCCCGCGCGGGACGTCACGGAAAACAACTCTGCCGCACTCCCCAGATCCAAGAGCAGGAATCCCACTTTGTCGGCCGAACGCACAACCAACAGATTGTCCGGCTTGAGATCTCCGTGCGCGAGATTCCGCGTCAGCAGGAACTGGCCGGCTCGGAGCACGGTTCGACCCAGGATAATCGCCTCCTCAATCGGCAGCGTATCCGTTTTTAGAACCTCACGCAGCGTCGGGGCTTCCACGAACTCCATCGCGTAATATCCCCACGACAGGTTTTTTGGCGGAGATACCCGGACAAAATCGGGCGAATGGACGCGAGTCGCATTCCACATCTCGCGGACAAAAGCATCCCGCCGCGCCTCGTCGTGCGCCGCCTCCAGCGGAGGAAACTTCAAGACGTGTCGCGAACCGTCCACCGCGGTCGCCCGCCAGACCCGATCATCGTCCTGGAGGGAATGGTCCAGCCGATAGCCGTCGATCGCATCCCCACTCTTCAGTTTCGGCGCAACCACCAGCGGAGTGCGCCCTTCGTGGTCACGCCAGCCGGGTTCCTGAATGTGAAGCACGATCGCACTGGCGTCATCGCGCATCGCCGGGTTTTCCTCGGTGGCCTCACGAGCGGTGGACACAATCGCGCGGGCGCCGGCGTCACGCGCGATCAAATCAGCCAGTCGATCGGTCGGCAAAACCGTGCTCACTCCATCCGAACACAACAACACCACGTCGCCGCGTTCGACGGTGGTTTCGAAGCAGTGCGGATCGATCTGTGACTCAAGTCCCACCGCCCGGGTGAGCACGTGGTCCAGGCCATCCGCGGCGAGCGAGTGCGGTTCCGTGAGTTGTTTGACCACGCCCCGACGCCACAGGTAGACCGGAGAATCGCCGACGCTGAGACCGTACAGATGGTCGCCATCGATTGCGGCGACGCTCAGCGTGCAGAGCAGCTCAGGTGAACCATGACGTTGCGCTGACTCCTGATAGAACAGCCGGTTGATCTGGTTGGTGAACTCCCGGAGGGCGCGGCGCGCGCTCCAAGCCTTCGGCCGGGTGAAGTAGTAATCGTGAAACATCTCGACCGCACGTCGCGCCGCCGCTCCTCCCTCCTTGCTTGCGCCCAAACCATCAGCGAGCACCGCCAGGACACACTCATCCCGCTCCTGAACGCGGAACGCGTCTTCAGAGTCTCGCGCCGGGTCGCTTGAGACGCCGTGGACCGTGCTCAGTATTTTCATCGCGAACGGGAGTGTAGTGGGACTGATCCGCAAGGCGAGCGGAGTGCCTGTCAGCTCAGTCGGACCCATGCATTTGAACCGCGGATATCACGGATAGGCGCGGATAATACAGAGGCAGACCCAGGCAGCGAAAACGGATTCCATCACGAACGATTGAGACATACCCTAAAGACGCACGGCCTCACATCGAGCGAAGTGCGCTGCGCACCGCTCATGTCAGATTCGCGCTGCGGCCGTGGCTCCCCAGGTTGTCCGCCATCGACGCTTCACCGCGCCAAGTCCCGCGAGCGCGAATACACACAGTCCGGCGAAGAGACCTATACCGATGGAATAACTTCCCGTTTGCGCCTTGGACGTGCCGAACAACATGCCGAGTACGAAACCGCCGACGCCCCCTCCGCATCCGACCAAGCCGGTCATGACACTGATGTCGCGGGCGAAACGCTGCGGCAGCAGCTGGAACACCGAACCGTTGCACATGCCGAACGCGCCTGAGGCCACGAAGAAGCCCGCGCCGCACATCCACAGATTATCGGACGACGCCGCCACGATCATCGCGGCAGCGGCGACGGAATAGAAGATACCCAGTGAACGGATACCGCCGAGCTTGTCGGCCAAAGCTCCACCCATCGGACGACCCAACGCACCGACGAGCGTGCAGAACGCCGCCATTTCGCCCGCCTGCACGGGATTGAGCCCAAACTGATCGCGAAAATAGAGCGCGAACGCGGTGGCGAGTCCGACGAATCCGCCGAAGCTGATGGTGTAAAAGAAGCAGAACCAATGCGCATCCCGCTCCGCCAGGAGCTTGAAGTAGTCGGAGAGTTTTTTCTTTTTGAAGCCCTGCGGTGTCGGTGGCTCCCTGGAAAAAATCGCGTACAGCCCAAACGCGATCACCAGCGGAATTACGGCGGCGCCAAACACGGATTTCCAGCCCCACGCGGCGGCGATGCGCGGCGCGAGCAAATGGTCAATGACCACGCCGACATTCCCCGCACCCGCCAGCCCAAGGACCACTCCCTGCATGTTGGGTGGATACCACCGGCCCGACTGCGGCAGGGCCACGGCGAAACTTGCGCCGGCGACACCCAGCACGAGACCGAGCGCGAGCGCCTGGCCGAGATTCGAAAGCCCCGTGCGCCAGGCGATCAGCAATCCCACCATCACCACAATCTGAGCGATGATCCCGGTTCGCTTGATGCCGATCTGGTCGCCGACCAGACTCAGCGCGATCCGGAGAAATGCGCCGGATAGGATCGGCGTCGAAACCATCAGAAATTTTTCCTGCGGTGTCAGGCCCAAGTCGGGCGCAATCACGGCGCCCAATGCGCCCAGCATCGTCCAAACCATGAAGCTGACATCGAAGTACAGAAACGAGGTGGCGAGCGTGGGCCAATGGCCTGACTTTTTGAGCTGGGAGAAATTCATAGGACTGCGACCACCCTTTAGCAGCGTTCAGGCCAAGGCTTCCCGCACGCTCATGAACGGAATGAATTGTTTTCGGCTTAACTATGAGCCGAATTGATGCACGAAACCCATGGGGGCGGTTTGGGCATTCCGTCATTACGAGGGAAGCCGTTCCGCGGGATGACGAAGTAGTCCAGCGGGATCGGCACGTCGCGCGTTGCGCACCTTTTAGGAAGCTCATCCATTGCGCCCACACGACAACGCGGAGTGCTCGAGCTGACTCTCAGAGATTCAAGGTGAGCTGCACGTAGACGTAACTCGCGTCCTTCGAGCCAACGTTCGCCAGCGACTCCTTGATGTAGTCTCCGCGGAAGTAGTGGGAGACGCCCACCTCGATCTGTGCGCAAGGCTGAAACGTCCAACCGGCGACGAGATCAACCTCGGTCCCGAGATGGGGGCTGTACGACGGGTTGATCCGATAGCCACGGCCACTCGCAACGGCAGCGCCGGTAAAATTACGCGGTACGCCCGCGACGTTGTACCAAAAGTCGGTCGCGCGATCGAGTTGCTGAAAGTGCGTTTCCAGCGCCAGCGAGAGGTTGGCGCGCGGCCTGGCCGTTAGCGCGAACCGGAGGTCATGAAGATTCTGGAGACTGTTGAGATCCATGTACCCATAATGTAGATGCGTCGTGGCAAACAGATTCTGGAAAGTCTGGCTGTCTCCGTCCGCGGCGTTCTTGTCTCCGGAAGCATAGCTATAGATGACGCCGAAACGCGGCTGCCACGGATGTTCTGTCCAGGTGTGCCCGCCTTGCAGCACGGCGGCCCACGCATCTTGAGACAGACGAGGCTGGGCGGCGGCGGCGGCCGGCGTGGTGGCCGGAAATACCGACGTGCGGTCGCCGACCTGATGCATGAGCTCAAGGCCGTAGTCCCACGCACCGTACGCGAGCGGCTTCGACCGGATCCGCACGCCGGCAGTTGACAGATCTTGCGGCGCCGGGAAGCGGAAGGGCGCGGCGACTCCACTCCAGTTATCCGTGGTGATCCCGCGGCTCACGGTGCGATTGTACACGTACGCCTCGACGATCTCCTTCGTCGAGACCGTGGGGAAGTTGAAGTAAACACCGGAGAACGCGTCCTGGGCGTTGGATTTGTTCAGGTTGTGGTGGTCGCTGTAAACCACGCCACCCGTGAAGGCATCGACCCCGAAGAACTGATTCTGCCAACGCACCTTCGCGGCGTCAAAGGTGCGGGCATTGTTGTTCCAGCGGAAATGGCCGAGCAGTCGTTGATCGCCGTAGGCCAGCTCCTGACGACCGAGCTTGAACGAGATTGGGAACTCCTTGTGATTGCCGATGAAGACGAACGCCTGATGGAGGTCGATGGGACCATCGCGTTCCGGGAGACCTTTGCCCGCCGCGGTGGCAACATAACGTTCGTCACCGAACGAATAACTGGACCGGCCTTCCACCAGAAAGTTGAACCACTTGCCGGCATACCCGACGCGCGGCATGATCCGGGTGAGATGGTAATGATTGTTGTTATCATCGATCGGGCGTTCGGAAAAATCCCAGTTTGAAC
>JBDSPT010000228.1:0-2592 GCA_039930205.1 Opitutus sp.
GGGAGAAAAAGATCGCGGCGGAACTCGCCGACGCGGCTACGAAAAAGGCCGAGGCCGCCAAGGATCGCGACGAGTTTCAGAAAAAAAACGAGGACTTCGATCGGGAGCGATCCGGGTTGCTGCAGCAGGCGACGGACGAGGCAAGTACCGAACGCCGGCGTCTGCTCGATGAGGCGCGGAAAAGCGCTGATGAACTCAGCGCGAAACGACAGGAGAAACTGCACCGCGAGGCGGCGACATTGTCGCAGACGCTGGCCCGACGCACCCAGCAGGCAGTATTTGGCATCACGCGTAAAACCCTCACCGACCTCGCCTCCGCCGGACTGGAGGAGCGCATGGTGGCCCGGTTTGCGGTTCGCCTCCGTGAAATGGATACGGACGCCCGGAAGACGATTGAGGCCGCGCTCAAAAGCACAACGGTGCCAGCGATCGTGCGCACTACGTTCGGGCTGTCGGCCGAAGAACAGGCCACGGTGCAGCATGCGATCAACGAGGCCTTCTCGATCGACGCGCACCTGCGTTTCGAAACCGCGCCGGACCTGATCAGCGGAATCGAACTCACCGCGAACGGACAAAAAGTGTCCTGGAGCATCGCAGACTACCTGACCTCGTTGGGGAAAAGCGTCGACGAGCTTTTGCTACAGCAGGACAAGCTGGAATCGAAGACTTCACCCCAAGTGGAATCCAAGGAGGCTGCGCCAGGAATTGCGGCGAAAACGGAGCCGAAGCCTCTCCCCCGTGTCGCGGACCAACTCGAAACGAAGACAGATCCGAAAGCAGAAAATCCGGTGGCCGCCCCCGTAATCTCGTGAACGCGCCAGCCGATTCTTTGCAGGCCGTATTCGACGCAGCCTTTGGCGATATCAATCGGGGAACGGTCGCCTTTGTCCCGCGCCTTGGACCTCGGGAAGTCGGCACCGTCATCGACGTATCCACGGGCATCGCACGTGTGAGCGGCTTGCCCAATGTGGGTTTTGAAGAGCTGCTCGAGTTTCCCGGAGATGTCTTCGGGATCGCGTTCAATCTGGATGAGGACGAGATCGGCGTTGTGCTGCTGGGCGACTATGCGCATTTGCACGCGGGCGCCGAGGTTCAGCGCACGGGGCGCGTGATGGATATCGGGGTGGGGGACGAATTGCTCGGCCGGGTCCTGGACCCTCTGGGCCGGCCGCTCGATGCCGGCGGCCCGATCGCCACGGGCAGCCGACTGCCCGTGGAGCGCCCGGCCGCAGCCATCATGGATCGCGCGCCCGTGACCGTGCCCCTCCAGACCGGACTCACGGTGGTCGACGCGCTCATTCCGATCGGGCGCGGCCAGCGCGAATTGATTTTGGGCGACCGCCGGACGGGCAAGACGGCCATCGCGCTCGACACGATCCTCAACCAGCGCGACCGGAATGTCGTCTGCGTGTATTGCGCCATTGGCCAGCGGGCTTCAGCCGTCGCGAAGGTGGTGGCCAGCCTCCGGGAAAAAGGCGCCATGGATTACACGGTGGTGATGGTCGCCGAGGGCAACGACGCGCCGGGGCTGTCGTACGTTGCACCCTATGCCGCGACGAGCATTGCCGAACATTTCATGGAGGCGGGACGCGACGTCCTGATCGTCTACGACGATCTCACGCACCACGCGCGGGCCTATCGGGAACTTTCGCTCCTGCTCCGCCGCCCGCCTGGTCGCGAAGCATTTCCCGGGGATATTTTCTACATCCACTCGCGGATGCTCGAACGCTCCACCCGTCTCAGCAAGGAGCGCGGCGGCGGTTCGCTCACCGCACTTCCGATCATCGAGACCGAGGCGCAGAATATTTCCGCGTACATTCCGACGAATCTGATTTCGATCACCGACGGCCAGATCTACCTCTCGCCGTCGCTATTTGAATTGGGCGTTCTACCCGCGGTCGATGTCGGCAAATCGGTGTCACGCGTGGGCGGCAAGGCGCAACGAGCCGCCTATCGCGCGGTCGCGGGCGACCTCAAGCTGGCCTATGCACAGTTCGAGGAGCTCGAGACCTTCGCCCGCTTCGGCGCCCGCCTCGACGACGACACACGCAAAATCATCGAGCACGGCCGGCGCATCCGTGCGTGTCTCAAGCAACCCGAGTTCTCGCCGGTGTCGGTGCCCGGCCAAATCGCCATCCTGCTGGCCTTGACCGCGGATCTCTTCGACCCGGTGCCGTTGGCGAGGATGACCGAGGCCCGTGGAGCTGTGCGGGAAGCGGGGGCGAAGATTCCACCGGACGTGTGCGCGCGATTCGAGACCGCTGACACGCTGAGCGACGAGGATCGCAAGGCGATCATTGCCATCGCGCACCAGGTGCTCGCGCCGTTTCAGTCGAAGCCGGAAGCCGACACAAAGAACCGCGCGCAACCCGCTCCGAACGCAAAGTCCGGCTCGAAATCAGAACCCAAACCCGAGGCCGAACCCCAGTCCAAAGCGGAAATTAACGCTGATCCCAAACCCCCGGCAGAGCCCGCGGCCACAGTCCAATCGAAGCCCCCCGTGATTCCGTTGGACTCAAAGAAATCGTGAGCAAAACAAGCATGAAGCGACACGCTGAAATCCATCGCACGCATCGCATCGGCTGGCTGCGC
>JBDSPT010000229.1:0-2757 GCA_039930205.1 Opitutus sp.
ACCGAAAACCTTACGGTTTCCGCGACAATTTTCGGCGTGCTTCACTCCTGCCGGTGGCACCGCGTCGCGCCATCAACGCCGCGTCGGGTAGGTCGCAACATGCCCGCTCGAGGGCACGCTGACGGTGTAGCTTGTCCCGTCCGGTGCGACGCTGAGCTTGACGAGGTTGGCCGGGCATTTCACCGCATCCGCACCTTTGAAATCATTATGATTCGCCACAAATTCCGCCGGCGCATTTTGGTCGGCCGGCACGTTGTGACTCTCGTGCACCTGGTACAGCGCTTTCACCGACGCGGCCGCGCGGATCGCCGCAAACGCACCGGGCTGCCCGCCTTTGAAGGGACCGTTGTTCATCACCACCACGGTGGGTGCGAGACTGTGCAGCAGCGCCGGATGATTGCTCACCTCCAAACCGTGGTGATTGGTCTGATACACGTCGACCGGGCCGGGAAGATTATACGGCGTCACCAGTTTCGCCTCCACATTCCACGTCAGATCGCCGCCATCGAAAAATCTAAAACCACCGAAGGAGAGGACGAACACCGCGCTGTTCGCGTTGTCACTGTGGTCGATCGGCCTGGCCGGCAGGGTATCAGCGAACGCGTTCCGTGCCTGCTTCTGCCCGGCGGTGGGCTCCACCATTTTCTGATCCGCGGCGAGACAGCGGAGCTCGAGCAACGGAACTCCCGCCATGTTTTTCAGCGGCACGATCACCCCCGCCGCGAGCCGTTCGCGTTTCGCGGCGATCTCCCGGTACGGCTTGATCGTGAGCGGAAAGGTCGAGGGCACCCTCCCATCCGGATCGCCCTCAGGAATCGCGCGCTCGAAAATCGTCCCGAACGGCAGCTGGGCCGCGACCTCGGCTGCGCCGCCAAAATGATCCAGGTGAAAATGGGTGAGGAGCACGTAATCGATGCGTGAGAGCCCCGCGGCTCGAGCTGCAGCCAGGATGCGGGCAGGATCCCGACCACCTGGATTGCCGGTATCGATCAGCACCGACTCGTTCGCCGGCGTGACCATCAAGGTTGATCCGCCGCCTTCTGAATCGATCCAGTAGATGTCGAGGGTCTTGGACGCTTGGTCCGCTGACGCGAACGCGACCAGGCTGAACGTGACGAACGCAGTGAGTGTGGGACGGAGGGGGCAAAGGAACGTTCTCATGGAGTGCAGGACGTTGCCGCGGCCCGACCAACTGCGTCGAGCTTCGAGTGTAAATCGATTCGCCCCCGCCGTGGTGCGTGCGAGTGGGCCGTGAGCTGCAGGAGAGGTGACCGGATCGGAGCCCCAGCGTTGAACTTCCGCCAATCGTCCCGACAGTACTCCCGATGCCCACCCGAGATGTCTGAATCGAAGCTGATTTTGGTCACCGGAGCCACGGGCTATGTCGGTGGCCGGCTCGTGCCGCGCCTGTTGGCTGCAGGTTACCGCGTGCGCTGCCTCGCCCGTGACCCTGCACGACTCCAAGGTCGAACCTGGCGGGCCGAGGTCGAGGTATCGCAAGGCGACTTGTTTGATCCACCCACGTTGAGCGGAGCAATGGACGGTGTCGCCGTCGTCTACTACCTCGTGCATAGTCTCGGTGGCGGCGGTGATTTTTCGGATCAGGACAAACTCGCCGCGCGACACTGCGGTGAAGCGGCGCAGACCGCGGGCGTGGAGCGCATCATTTACCTCGGCGGACTCGGCGATCCCGACGCCGCGCTTTCACCCCATTTGCGTTCCCGCCAGGAAACGGCGACCGCATTGCGCGAATCCGGCATCCCCGTGACGGAGTTTCGCGCCGCGGTCATCGTCGGTTCCGGCAGTCTCTCGTTTGAGATGATCCGTTATCTCACGGAACGCCTGCCGGTCATGATCTGCCCGAAGTGGGTTTTCACCCGCATCCAACCGATCGCGATTCGCAACGTGCTCGATTACCTCGTGGCGGCGTTGTCCTGCCCCGCGAGCACCGGACGTACGCTGGAGATCGGAGGGACGGACGTGCTGACTTACGCGAGCATGATGACCGGCTATGCCCGGGCGCGCGGACTGAAGCGTCGCCTGCTCGCCGTTCCCGTGCTCACGCCGTTGCTCTCCTCCTACTGGGTGCATCTGGTCACACCGATTCCGGCGACGATTGCGCGCCCCTTGATCAAAGGGCTGGGCAACGAGGTGATCGTGCGCGACGCAGAGGCGACCCGCCTGTTCCCGGGAATCGTCTTGATGGACTACGACACCGCCGTCCGGCTGGCGCTGGATAAGATGAACGCGCGCGATGTTGAGACGTCGTGGAGTGATGCGTTGACTTCTAGCCAGGGCAACCGGACGCCCGTGACGTTGATCGATCGCGAAGGCCTGATCATCGAGCGACGGCAGCGCGTCGTCGCTGCATCGACCGATCGCGTGTATCAAAGCTTCGCGAGCTTGGGCGGGAAGCAGGGCTGGCTTTACCTGGATTGGACCTGGCAGGTGCGCGGACTGGTCGACCGGCTCTTTGGCGGTGTGGGCATGCGGCGGGGCCGGCGTGATCCTGAGGTGTTGCGGGCCGGAGATCCGCTGGAATTCTGGCGCGTGGAGCTGGTCGACCCGGGGAAACTGCTGCGGTTGCGGGCGGAGATGCTCGTCCCGGGCCGCGCGTGGTTGGAGTTTGAAGCCCTGCCTGACGCCGATGGGCAAACCCGCCTCGTGCAGACCGCGTTCTTCGATCCCAAAGGGCTGCCGGGCTTCCTGTATTGGTACGCCCTGTATCCGATCCACGGTCTCATCTTTAGCGGCATG
>JBDSPT010000230.1:0-3455 GCA_039930205.1 Opitutus sp.
ACTACTATCCGGCCGGCTATTGGTTTTCGCTTTTGCACGTTCCGGGCAAAGAGGAATTTCCCGGCACGGGTGACAATGGCATCGCTCCCGCGATGAAAAACCAGGCGCAGTTTCTGCGCGTCATCAAGTCGGGCGGTTGCATGGCGTGCCACGCACTCGGGACGATCGGAACGCGTGAATTCACGCCCTCACTGCGCGCATTGCACAGCACCGAAGCCTGGCAGCGTCGGATCCTTTCCGGTCAAGCCGGCGCGAACATGGTTTCCACGTTGGCGCAGGTCGGACCTGCGCGCGCGTTGAAGATGTTCGCCGACTGGACCGACCGCATCGCCGGTGGTGAGGTGCCGACCGCGCCACGCCGTCCGCAAGGGATTGAGCGCAACATCGTGATCACCCAATGGGATTGGGCCGACCCGAAAGCGTATCTCCACGATTTGGTGACGACCGATCGGCGCAACCCCACCGTCAACGCCAACGGACTCATCTACGGCGCGCTCGAACTCAGTGCCGACTATCTGCCGGTGCTCGATCCCGTGAACCACAAGACCAGTCGCGTGCCACTGACCGTTCGTGATCCTGCGACGCCCGCAACGTCTCCCGAAATGCCCGCTCCATCGCAGTACTGGGGCAACGAACCGGTTTGGACGAGCAAGGCCAATGTGCACAATCCGATGTTCGACGCACAAGGTCGCGTGTGGATCACCGCCGCCGTACGTCCTCCCGCCAACCCGCCCGAGTTCCAAGCCGGTTCCGCCAATCCTTCCGCCAGGCTTTTCCCCCTCGAGCGTTCGGGTCGCCAACTCGGGATGTACGATCCCAAGACGCAAAAATATTCGCACATCAGCACGGGCTTCAGCACGCATCATTTGATGTTTGCTGAAGACGCGAACGACACATTGTGGACGAGTGGTGGCGGCCCGGTCGTCGGCTGGCTCAACACGAAAAAGTATTTGGAAACTGGCGACGAGGTTGCCTCGCAAGGCTGGACCGCACTGGTGTTGGACACCAACGGCAATGGTCGCCGCGACGAAGCCGTGGAGCCCAACGCGCCGGTCGATCCGACGAAAGACAAGCGAATCGCCGGCAATTTCTATGCCGTTGCCCCCGCTCCGGACGGTTCGGTCTGGGGATCGACTCTCGGTTATCCGGGTGCGGTGATCCGGCTTAATCCCGGCAACAATCCGCCAGAAACGGCCCTCGCGGAATACTACGAACTGCCCGTCAATGAGAACGGCGAACCGATCGAGGGCTTCTCGCCGCGCGGCATGGACGTCGATCGCAACGGCGTCGCGTGGGTGGCGCTCGCGAGCGGGCACATGGCGAGTTTCGATCGCCGCAAAGTGAAGGCTCCACTCAACGGCCCCGCGGCGACGGGTCAGCACGCCCGCGACGGTTGGACCTTCTACCCCGAACCGCTGCCTCAGCTCGGTGGCGTGACCACGCCCGGCAGTGCTGAAGGCAGTTACTACACGTGGGTCGACCAATTCAACACATCCGGCTTGGGCAACAACACGCCGATCAACACCGGCAACGAGTCCGAGGGCTTGCTCGCGCTGAAAGACGGCAAGTGGATCATCATGCGTGTGCCGTATCCGATGGGCTTTTACACCAAGTGGATGGATGGCCGCATCGACGACGCCAACGCCGGCTGGAAAGGCCGTGGCTTGTGGGCGACCATTAGCACGCGGGCTCCGTTCCACATGGAGACCGGCAAAGGCACGACGAGCAAAGTCATGAAATTCCAGCTGCGGCCCGACCCGCTCGCGAAGTAGGTTCCGGAGGTAAGGCCAAGGCAGTTGAATTGGGAAATCAGGGAATCATTAACGGAGATCCGAAGCCGGATAATCTAATCGGGAACTCAGGAACACCGGAATGATGCAAGGTCATGTAGCCCGCCGCCTAGAGCGGTTTAAATTAAACTGTAGCCGGACGCCGCCTCATGGTCATCGCGAGGTGCGCGAAGCGCGCCGTGGCGATCCAGCTGGATTGCTTCGTCGCTGCGCTTCTCGCAATGACAGGAACTCGGCTACAGTTTTGTTTAAAAGGCTCTAAGCGGCTGGATCATATGGATCGGCGATTCCTGATTTCCCCATCAAACCGGTTCGTCATCCGAGCTCTCAAGATCGCTGATCCCGCTACTCACGCAGCGGGCCACGACAGATCGATTCCCGGGTTCCCTAGCTCAAGATTAAATCACTCCGCCTCCTCGATCATTCTACCGCGGACTCACGGCACCAGCAGAACCTTGCCGGTGGTGGCTCGGCTTTCCAACGCGCGCTGCGCCTCAGCAGCTTGTGCCAGCGGATACGTGGCGCCGACGCGGACATTCAGTTTTTTCGCCACGATCCAAGCGAAGAGGTCGTCGGCTCGGGAACGGAACTCGCCCGGAGTCTGGGTGTAGGAGAAGAGCGTTGGCCGCGTGAAGAAGAGTGATCCTTTTTGTGAAAGGAGTAGCGGTGAAAACGGTGCCACCGGTCCGCTCGCGTTGCCAAACGACACAAACATTCCGCGGGGCCGGAGACTTTGCATCGTACCATCGAAAGTGTTCTTTCCGACCGCATCGTACGCAACGTCGACGCCTCGCCCCTGCGTGAACGCCCGGGCGGCGGTCGCGAAGTCTTCCTTCGTATAAACGCACACCGCATCAGCTCCCGCTCCTCTTGCGAGGGAGACTTTCTCCTCGGTGCCAACGGTCGAAATGACCCGAGCGCCACGCATCTTCGCGATTTGCGTGAGCAGCAATCCGACGCCGCCCGCACCCGCGTGGATGAGAGCGGTATCGCCGGCTTTCAGCGGGAACGTGTCGCACGCCAGATAGTGTGCCGTCATCCCCTGGAGCATCACCGCGGCAGCCGTTTGGCTGCTCACTCCGTCGGGAATGCGCACCGCGTGTCCCGCGTCGAGCACGGCTTCCTCAGCATACGCGCCGGTCGCGCGGGCAGACGCGACGCGATCGCCCAGCCGGAAATCCGTGACGCCCTCACCCAGAGCCGTGATCACGCCAGCGGCTTCCAGCCCAAGGGTCAGCGGCAGTTCAGATTTATAGAGTCCGCTGCGAAGGTACGTATCGATGAAGTTGATGCCGGCAGCCTCGACACGAATCCGGATCTCGCTGGCGCGTGGAGCTGGAACAGCAATATTTTCCGACTGAAGCTTTTCGGTACCGCCGGTTTCGTGAATTCGGATTGCGAGCATGACCCCAAGCTAATCGGAAACGCGAAATGTGGAACTCAGGAGTCAGAATAGAAGCAGGTTAATCCGGAACTTTGGAAGATTGGAAACGATCCGGTCGCCCGCCGCACCGGCCCGAGAATCGCTGGATCCCGCTGATCACTCTGCGTTACACGGCGGGCGACGTGATCCGGTCCCGTCTTCCAGATTAAAACCGATCCCGATTCCCAACTCCCCCGTTCGTGACTTCCCGATTTCCACCTCAATATCGTGAGGTCGGTTCC
>JBDSPT010000231.1:0-3211 GCA_039930205.1 Opitutus sp.
GGTGGCGGGTAGCATGACGCCTGGAAGAGCGAGTTCGCGCAGTCGGACAAGCAGCCGTTCACCGAAGCGACCGTGAGCGGCGATGATCGTCGGCAGCTTCACCATCTGGGCGGCGGCCACCGCAGCCTGCGGCTCGCTCATCCGATAGTTCGGCGACAGGGCTTCGGGGTTACGATTATTGGTCTGAGTCCGGTCGTAGTGCTTGTCGCCCCACTTGGAGAGCGTAGGACCGAAGCGGGCGTCGTTCGTGGCGACGATGCCGCCATCGCCGCAGCTGATGTGCTTGTATTCGTTGAACGAATAACACGCGAGGTGTCCGCGAAGCCCCACCGGCTGGCCCTGGTAGCACGCGCCCCAGGCCTGGGCGCAGTCTTCGATGACGTAGAGGTCGTGCTCCTGCGCGATGCTCATCAACGCATCCATGTTGCTCGGCTTGCCGGCGAGGTGGACGACCAGCAGCGCACGGGTCTTTGGCGTGATGCGGCGTCGGACATCCGCGGGATCCAAGTTATAGGTGTGCGGTTCGATATCGGCGAATACCGGGACGCACTGCTGGTAGAGGATTCCAATGACCGATCCCATGTCAGTCACCGGCGAGGTGATGACCTCAGATCCCGGTGGCAACTGAAGTGCCGCAACGGCGATATGAAGCGAGGCAGAGCCTGACGAACAAGGCATGGCCCAGCGGAGTGGATACGTGCGCCGGAATTCCTCGAGCAGGTCGGCACACTGCGGTCCGTTCCAGTAAAAGAGCGAAGGTTGGTCGACCATTCGCGTCAGGCGGGCCAGTTCATCCGCGCCCCAGCGTGGGACGGTGGGACGGAGGGCGGTGACGGCCTTGGCACCGCCGTGCAGGGCGAGCGAGTCTTTGGAGCTCATGTGGGAGAGGGCAAAGGTGAGCCTGCGAGCGCGTCGAGAAAATCGTGCAACGTGAAGACGAAACCGAACTCGACCGACACCCGCCAGAGCGCCTGCTGTTTCTCACGTTCGTCCCGCGCCGTCTCCCGGTTCTCCACGGCTGTGGTCGCTTCCGTGATCGTTGAGCAAAGATATCCGCGGCGTCTCATGTCCACCATGCCGCCGGGAGACATGAGCAGACACCAGTTCAGCGCAAACCCGACGTAGATCAGGTGATTGATGCCGCGTTCGCGACAGAGCGCGGCAAGTTGATGACTGTTTTCAGCAACGCCCTCGTCACCGATGGGGCGCGCCGTGGGCGCAAAATCGAGTCGCGCAAATCCAGCGGCGATATCCGCCACGTTGTGTGCACCGGGCGATCCTTCGGCCGCTCGCAACGCCTGAAGTCGATGGTACGTCGGGTCCGTCGTGGCGTGGTTCGCAGGTGGGGTTGACGGGCCGGCCAGCTCGACGGCGCGACGATGGCCGGGCAGGTGGGAGTAGTAATCCCGGTCGCCACCGACCACGTGGAAAACCGTCAGCGAGCTCCCTCGCACGGCGTGCAGTAATGGAGGAAAGATCTCGGCGAGGATGCGCCCGGCGCGCGAGGTGTACTCGACCGCGCGACGCCAGCCGGGATATTCGTGCGGCTGGCCACAGTCCCACGCGTGCATGATCACGAGGGCCGTGTGCGGCGGCGAAACTTCTGCATCGACGCCGTGCCAGCCGCCGTACGACTCGCCTGGAGTCGGGCGCGTCGTATCCGCGTCGAACTGACGATAGAGCTGCGCGCGTAGACGAAGCGGCTGCATGCCTCAGGTTTTTGGCCGTGACGCGCGCCAGAGCAATCCGCCAATGACGAAAAGCACCACGCCCGCGACGACGTTGATGATCGGTGGGGCCAAAGGCGAAGACGGCAGCGCGTAACAACCGATCAGCACCACCCCGAGCAGCACGCTGACGACGGCAAGCATCTGATAATCGTGCAAGCTACTCGCGGGGATCTCCGGGTCGATGGGCACCGGCGTGCGTAGATCGGTATCCAACTTTTGCGCCTCGGCGCTACGGGGATCGTCGGGCTTGTAGAACAGGGCCGAGATCGCGAACACCACCGTTGCGGCGATGATCGCGCTGAGCACGTTGCGCTCGTAGAGGTGAGTCGGAAAGACATCGGCCGCCATCAGCCCAAACGCGGCGATGAAGGCCGCCACGCATGAAGCCATTCCGGACCACCAGGGCGTGCGGCGATACACCATCCCGAGCAACACGGGCATCATGAAACCCGGTCCGGTCAGCGAATAATACTTCAAACCGAAATCGAAGGCGCCGCCGGTTTTCGCGATGAACAGCGCCGCGACGATGCCGAGTACGCCGATGACCAGCATGGTGATTTGAGCGACACGCATCTGGTGCGACTCCGTGGGTGTTGACCAGCCTGCGCGGCGTCGCAGCGGAACGTAAATGTCGCGCGTGGTCGTGGCGGCAAGCCAGTTGAAACCGTCGCTGGCCTGACCGAGGGTGGCGGAGAGAATCGCCGCGACGACAAACCCGATGAGCCCATGAGGGAGCAACATCATGGCGAGGCTGACGAACGACGCTTCCTCCGGCGCGGCAAACTGCGGCCAAATCTCGGCGATGTTGGGAAACAGCACGCGTGCGCCCATGACCGGAAAAATCCAGAGGAGAGGTCCGATCAAGGAAAGTCCGGCGCAGAGCAGGGCCATTTTCCGAGCGCTGCGTTCGTCGGGCACGCTCTGGTAGCGCTGCACCTGCCACCACGCGACATTGTAGCCGAGCATGGAAGCGAGGGCGAAACTGAGCAGAAAGAGCGGCTGGCCCGTGGGCCCGTTCAACCCGAAGTAACCCTCCGGCGCTTCATGCCAAAGGCGCGAAAAGCCGGCGCCAATCCCGGCGCCGTGGCCGAGATGAAGAAACGTCACCGGCAGGATCAACAGCGAGGTGACGAGGATGATGACGCCCTGAACCGCGTCACTTAACACGGCGGCCCAGAGTCCGCCAATGACCGTGTAGATGATCATGACGACGCCGACACTGATCATCGTGAGTTCCAGGCCGGTGAAGGTGATGCCCAGATAAACGTGTTCCTCCCTCGCAAAACCCAGCGCAGTCGCGACGAAGATACAAAGGATGTAGAGACCCTGTCCGATGCCGATCACTTGGGGCACGACTGCCGTGACCGAATAGAAGTAGGTGGTCGAAGGCGAGAAACGCCGCGTCAGGAATTCGAGCGGAGAATTGATCCGCGCCCGCCGCCACCGGGAGGCAAAGTAAACCGCTCCGACCAGATAGGCCC
>JBDSPT010000232.1:0-7072 GCA_039930205.1 Opitutus sp.
CCGGCTTCGTCGTGATCGCGCGAATACGCGTGAGCATGCCGTCATAGAGTTGGGCCGGCGATTGCCACGTCGACCACGTCTGACTGCGACCCCAGTTGTAACCGTCGATTGCGATCCAGTCGACGAAGGCGTCACCGGGATAGAAGCTCTCCGCGGGGGTTCCGCCGACGTCGTCGTTGTTGACGCACCAAATCCATTGCAGGAGCTCCGGGCCGAGACCGAGTTGATCAAACAATGTTACCACGTGGCGCCACATGTCGACGTAGCTCGTCGGCGAGTTGGCGCCGGTCGCAGCGCTCCACGGGTACCAGTTTCCATTCATCTCATGCGCGAGCCGGATATAGGCGCGACGATCGTCGGCCGTGCCGATGACGCCGTCGGTACCGGCAAGGAATGTCTTCATGCGGCCGGCCCAGGTTTTGATATAGAGGTCGTACTGACCCGCAGCGATCCGAACCTCGACGTCGCTCGGAGTGTTCCCGCCAGTGAACGGTTCCCAGGTGACGAGCGGAACGTTGCCGTTGTTCCAGATGTTCGGCAGCTGCTGGCCAAAGAGATTGTTCATGATCTTCGTCGTGTTCGTCCAGTCGGTGAACATCACGACGGCCGCGTTCTTCTTGCCCTGCCAGGATTCGAGTGCCCGGACGTTTTCCATTTTCCATCCTTGATCGCCGTAGTAGACGCCGAGGAGGGTGGATCCGTTGGCGGACGAGGCGAGGAGCGAGACGAGGCTGAGGATGAGCGTGCTAAGAGTTCGAAAAACGAGAGGGCGTGAATTCATGGGATATGCCGTGAGGGTATCGCGTCGCGGCGCAGGGTAAATCGCAGAGTTGCTGAGAGACCATTTGCCATGGATTCTCAGGAGTGGTGCCCACGGAACACGCGGAGGACACAGAATGCTGAGCGACTGGAACCACGAAACAGGCGAACGACGCGAAAGCGGAACGAGGGAAAGGTCAGGTCTTTTCCGTAGGACAAAAGTGACTCGATTCAGCCTATGGCGAGTCGCTCCTTTTTCGGGTGGTTCGTGTTTTCGTGGTAGGCATGGTCGGGACTGAGCGACCGCAAGCGGACTGCCTCCGAGAGTTACCTTCGCGAATCGCGTCCCCGAAACTCGGCGGGGCGATTCGGCCTAGATGTTTTCCAAGCGTCCCGTGCTGTCGCCCATGTGCTGCGCGGGGACGCCCATGCGATCAAGGAGGCCGAGATAGAGGTTGGTCATCGGCGTCGAATCCTTGAGCTGGTAATGTCGGCCCGTGTGCACACTCCCGCCACCGGCGCCGGCGACGAGCACGGGGAGGTCGTCGTGATTGTGGAGGTTGCCGTCTCCCACGGCTGAGCCGTACACGATCATCGAATTGTGCAGGACGGACGAGCCGTCGAGATCCTTCATCGTGTCGAGGCGGCGAAGGAAGGTCGCGAATCGGTCCATGTACCACTGCTCGATCTTCGCGACCTTCAGGATCTTTTCGTGATTGCCGCTGTGATGCGTGAGGTAGTGGTGTCCTTCCGGAATGCCGATTTCGAGGAACGGGCGATTGCTGCCTTCCCAGGCGACCGGGAACGTGACCACGCGCGTAGAGTCCGTCTGGAACGCGAGGGCGATCAGCTCGTACATGACCTCAACATGCTCCTTGTGATCCAGGTAGGTTTCGTTGGGCAGGTCACCGATGGGAGCCGTTGGGGTGCGGAATCGTTCGGCCTTTTCAATCTGCTGCTCGAGTTTGCGGACGGCCGTGAGGTACTCGTCGACTTTGGCGCGATCGTAGCGAGCGAGCCGCGCATTGAGGCTTCGTACGTCGTCGACCAGATAATCGAGCACGCTTTTGCGACGCGCGAGTCGAGCCGCGGCCTCGGCCGAGCCACCGGCGTCAGCGTTGCCGAACAGCCGTTCGAAGACGCGACGCGGATTAACTTCGGGTGGCAGCGGCGTGGCTTCCGAGGCCCACGAAAGGTTGTACTGATATGCGCACGGATAGCCGGTGTCGCATGAGCCGTAGAGCCGGCTCTCTTCGGTGCCCAGCTGAAGTGAATCGATGCGTGTGAGATGGCCGACCTTCTCAGCAGCGATTTGATCCACGGATACGCCGAGCTTGAGCTTCGCCCCATTGGTCTTCCACGCATGTACGCCCGTGAGAAACGCCGCGCCGGCCCGCGCGTGATCTCCCGGTCCATCGCCGAGATTGTTCGCCTGTTTGTGATGCAGGTTGGAGATGACCTGAAATTTGTCCTTCAGGTCGGCCATCGAGCCGAATGTTTCGTTGAGCTCGTAGTTACGTCCGTCGCCTTTTGGCATCCACCGATCGCGATTCGCACCGTTGGCGAATTGGATGAACGCCATGCGCAACGGCATCCCTGAGGGAGTGACGCCCAGTGGAGTTCCCGGGGTCGCGGCGAGCAGCTTGTTGCCCGGCAGGAGCGAACCGAGCGTCGGCAGCGCGATGCAGGCACCGACGCCGCGGAGGAACGTGCGACGTGAGACGACGGAGGTATGGAGGTTCATGATAGGAGTAGCATCACGCGCGAGGGAGCGGGGAAAGGTTACGGTGATCCCGCCAAAAGTTCAGGGTCGCCGCGTCGCATTTGGAACGCCGGACTCTCCACGATGGCGGTGAGCAGCGTCGAAAATTTCCCGCCCTCCTTGAGCAGTCGGTCGGTGATCGCGTCGACCGTGGAGGCATCGGCTGGCTCAAGTCCGCGGCCGAGAGCGTACGTCATGAGCTTCTCGGTGACGCAGCGGTAGAACTTATCCTTTCGCGAGGACAGGATCGCCTGCATGCCGGCGAAGTCGTTGAACGCCTCGCCGGTCACCATCTTGCCGCTCGCATCGACCGGTTCACCGCGTTCCTTTTCGCGCCAACGTCCGAGGTAGCTGAAATTTTCCAGGGCGAGCCCGATGGGATCAAAGTGCGCGTGACAGGCGGCACAAGCGCGATCGGCGCGATGCGCGGCAAGCTGGGAGCGCAACGTCTTCAGATCAACGTCACCGTGTTTTTTCGTTTCCTCCAGGTCAGGCACAGCAGCGGGTGGGGGCGGAGGCGGAGTGCCCAAAATGGTATCGAGGACGAATACGCCGCGTTTGACCGGCGAGGTGCGATTCGGATTCGAGGTGGCGACCAGAATGCTACCCTGCGTGAGGACGCCGCCCCGATGGCTCTCGGGCGGCAACATCACCTTGCGCATCTCTTCCCCGGTCACGCCCGGAATGCCATAGAACTTCGCCAGGGGTTCATTCAGGAACGTATAGTTGGCCGTGAGCAGCTCGATGAGATCGCTGTCTGACCGGGCGACGTATTCAAAAAACAAATCGGTCTCGGCCTTCATCGGCTCACGGACCGGAGTCAGGCGGTCGGCCACCGTCCCCGGCGTGATGGCCGTCATGAGAACGTTGCGGGTGCGAAGCCACTGGCCGGAGAAATCGCGAAACAGCCGCTGCGACTTCGAGTCGGCGAGCATCCGCTGCAGTTGAGCGGGAAGGTTCGCGCGCAACTTTCCGGCGGATGCGAGCGCGATCAATTCGTCGTCCGGCAGGCTGACCCAGAGGAAATACGACAACCGCGTTGCCAGGGCGTGTTCATCGAGCAGCTCGGTCGAACCGGCGACGTGTTGGGGCGCGGTCGGTTCCTCACGGAACAGAAACCGCGACGAAGAGAGGATGGCCGTGAGGGCGGAACTGATACCGCGTTCGAAGTTTTCGTCCTGCAGCGCAAGTTCAGTGAGGCGCTGGAGCGACGGTTCGTCGACGGGCCGATGGAACGCGCGGTCGGCCACTCGTCGCAAAATCTGTTCGCCGTAGGCACGGCGTTGGGTGGGATTGGCCGGGGCGGCGCCGCGGAAGAAGAGGCGGCGATGAGCGGGCGGATAATCTCCGCGCACTCCACCGTCGAGCGGACCCACCACCGCGAGGTTGAGCTTGTTGAACTTTAAGGCAGGCGGCGCGTCCTTCGTTCGTGGCGGAGGTGCGCCGAATTCTTCGATGAACGCGTCGCGGGCTTCCGCCCGTCGCGCGGCTTGTTCGGGATCGAGCGGGCGTGGTGCCGCGGATGCAACGACGTCCTCGTCAGGTTGCGCTGAGGACAACGCGGGTTTGGCGAGCAATGTCGCGTGAAACACGATCGCATGGGCACCTTTTGCTCCGGAGAATTCCCATTGGGCCGAATCAGTCACGTCGCCGCCGAATGGCAGGGTGCGTTCGCCGACGATCTGATCATCGATCCGGAATTCGATTTTTGCGTCCCCGCCGTAGTCCTGCCAGCCGCCGAGCCCGAGCGCGACTTCGAGCCGGTATCGGCCATCGTGAGTGAGCTCGATCGGAAAACTTCGCTCGATCACGCCATCTTTGGCGACGAGCGGCGCGCGCGAAAGTCCGTCTTTGCGCTTTGGGCCGACGGCATCGAACGCGATTCGCGGAAGAGGGGCGCCGGTGTCGACCACGACCTGACTGGCAATCCATTCGGCGAGGTCGAGATAGCGAACGAACTGAACGGGTGAGAGCGTTTGCGCATCACCGATGTTGTCGAAGCCGTGCGCGGAGTCGTCCGGGAGTAGACGATCGCGCAGCTCAAATTCGGTGCCGAGCAGGTCGTTGACGGTATTTTGGTACTCTTCGCGATTAAGTCGGCGGATCGTCACGGCGCCAGGGTCAACGTGCTGCGGGTCGACTTTGAAGATCGTCTGCTCGATCCAGCGCGCGAGTTCGCGGCGATCGTCGTTTGACGCTGCCTCGTTGGCATTGGCGGGCGGCATGAACTCATGGCGGACATTTCGCCAGACCTTGAGCCACATGCCCCGATGCTCCGGGGTATCGCCTTCCAGGATCAGGTCGTCGAGTGCGAACGAACCCTTGGTGTATCCGTCTCCATGGCAATCGTAGCACAGCCGCTCGACCAACTCCGGCGGGGAGAGCTCCACCGCACGAACGTCCCAGGCGAGCAGACAACTGCTGAACAAGATCGGGCCGAGATGGGATAGTTTTGAAAAGCGGGGGTAAGCGCTCATGCGAAATCGACGGTGCAGCAGCACGCCAGTGGCTGAAAAGTGAACTTGGGCGAGGAGAACGTCGGTCAGATTGACGCATGGAGCAAGGCAGAGGCTCCTGGGATTTGCGTTTATATTTTGGGATAATGCGCAGGATCGGGCGGAGAATTGCCCACGGAACGCAAGGAGGGCACAGAATTCGGACGATGAAGCCGGAGCCGGAGCCGGAGAATCGGTGGCACCACGAACGACACGAATAACGCGAAAGAAAGGAGGATCGAGGTAGAGTGGCGTGTTTGACCGGCCGTTGGATTGCCTGCCCAATAGATCCAGGACGGGTCGGAGACCGCGTCACTACCTTATACGATCACCCGACTTTCACTTTTTGGCCGGCGGCGACGGAACGGTAGATGGCTTCAACGACGAGCGTGTCTTTCAAGCCTTCCTCGCCGGGGGCGAGCAACGGCGTGTTGTTCATGATCGCCGAAGCATCGTCGTCCATCTGCTTCGCCTGCTGATTTGGAATCTTCGCGTTGAGCACAACGCCGTCGCTGGTTGTGCCTTGGACGCCACTGTAACCCTGGAAGGGCGCAAGTTCGTACCACCCGTTCGCACAGGTCACGTGCAGCTTGTTCATGTTTTTGCCAAAACTCACGTCGCCGATGCCAGTCACTCCGCCGGGAAATTCGAGTTCGAAGTGCATCGTTTCCTCCACCTCGGTGTAGATCGCGGGTCGCGTGGTGGACGCCTGAGCAGTAACGGCGATCGGCTCCATGCCAGTGCCGTAACGCAGCGCATTCAGCGGATATGTCCCCATGTCACCCATGACGCCGCCGCCCATCGCTTTCTTTTGCTTCCAGTGATCGGTGCGCGATTCGCGATAGCCCGCCTCTGCCGTGGCGTTGAGCACTTTGCCGTACTTCTGCTGTTTCGCGAATTTCGTCACGGCTTGCGTGTTGGGCTCGTGGTGGAGCCGGTAACCAATTGCCAGCTTCACGTTGTTCGCTTTGCACGCAGCGATCATCGCTTCGCACTCGCGGACCGACGGTGCCATCGGCTTCTCGCACCAAACATGTTTCCCGGCCTTGGCTGCGCGGATCGTGTACTCCGCGTGCATCGACGGCGGCAATATGATGTAGATGACGTCGATCGCTGGATTGTTGGCGATCGTATCGAAGTTGTCGTAGTTGTAGACGTTGGCGTCGGGAATCGAATGACGCTTCTGCCACATCTCGACCTTGCTCGGAGTCCCGGAAACCACTCCGACGAGCTGACATTTCTGGGTCAGCTGCAATGCCGGCGCCAATAAGTCGGTGCTGTAGTAACCCAAACCGACCAGCGCGACGCCGAGTTTATCCTTCTTTTTCGGGTCGACCACTTTGGCGAAACCGGTTTTTGCCAGGGCGATTCCTGCTGTGCCGACCGCCAGATGTCCGAGGAAATTTCTGCGTGTGATCATGATATTGTGGGGTACTCCGTGTTTTGGATGCTCCGTCGATGTAGCGCGGATTCGTGCGAGGTCAAAGCGCGAAGCGAATGCGGTTGTCTGCTCAGCGGGTTCGGAGCGCCCTTGGGTTCGCGCAAACCCGGAGGGCGCAGCGGTCCGATAACTCAACCGGCCAGTCACCCGAAGGTTCGTCCTCTGCGGAACACCGACTTTTCCTGGTTCGCGACGACGCAAGATCTTTGATCGGATGTCAGGAGCTCCTCCTTGACGTCCAGCGAGCGCCTGGCTGTCGTTCGAATCGTTCAGGTGAGTTGATCGGCTCCATCCCCAACTTCCAGATATGCTGCCCGCCGGGCGGGAAACCCCATCGCATGAAACCCGCCATTGTATCGTTGCGCAGCGTCGTCCTTTTCTGGGTGTTGCACTCCTGCCAGCTCCTCGCATCGAAGGCGGATGACAGTTCTCCGCCGTTGAGAATCGAAGTGCGCGCGTCGGTGGATGATTTATGGCAAGGAATGAAAAAGAGAGACCCTGTTCCCCACGGGAAGAACTATTACATCATGTCGTTGAGTGGAACAGCGTCAGACGTGCCTTTGATTCGACCCGTCGATGAGGGTGTCCTGCGCAAGAAAATCGAAGAGGAGTTGG
>JBDSPT010000233.1:0-4331 GCA_039930205.1 Opitutus sp.
GCTGGCTGTCGGTGATGATTTTTGCCCTATACGTCGCCGTGGAGATGACCACCGGGCTGTGGGCTACTTCGATCCTCGTCGAATCCCGCGGCCTTCCGCTCGAGGACGCGGGCCTGTGCTCGGCCGCCTACTACGGTTCAATCACCGTCGGGCGCATCAGCGTGGGCTTCGTCGTCGAGCGCTGGGGCAATCGACGATTGATTACCGGCGGAGCGCTGCTCGCGATCGTCGGCGCGGCGCTTTTCGCTTTCGCGAACACCATCCCCTTTGCGGCGGTTGCTCTGATCACGCTCGGTTTCGGCTTCGCGCCGATCTACCCAGGACTGATGCACGAAGTCCCACGCCGATTCGCGCCAGCGGCGGTGCAAGTGGTGATTGGCCGTCAATCCGGCGGTGCCGCAGTCGGCGCCGCCCTTCTGCCCGCGGCGGCCGGAGCACTCGCCAACTTTTCACTCGAGAGCATCGCGTGGGCCGTCATCGGCGGTGTGATCATGCTGGCGCTGGCGATTCGCCGGTTGGATCGGGTATCTTGAGCGGTGCGCGTCCTCTCCGAGGTAGGAAGCGCGCTGGCGCGCGGTCAGAGAACGACACGAGCTTTCTCGGTTTCTCACTTAGCCGGAACCATGCAGCCGGAATTAACCACGGATTTCACAGAGGGTCACGGATGGAGACTTAAGAGCGAAAATCCGGACAGCATCCTCTTGCACCACTCGTGCGCGATTGCCTCCATGCTCTGAAGGACTCCGAGGTAGGAAGCGCGCTGGCGCGCGGTCGGGCAGCGAAACGACCCTGCGTCGGTTTCTCGCATAGAGGGGGTTGCGCAGCTGGGTTCCATGCCGCTCTTCGACCGTCCGCAAGCGGCCTACCTACGCCGTCAATCTCAGACCGGTGCACTTCGCCCCCTCGCCCCACCCATTCAGACTGACCGAATTCCCCCGAAATTTTAATGATTGATTCCGCTCATATAAATCCAACGGTCTTCTCCCTGCCCCATGCGTGTCCCGTTACACATCGTCGAAAGTCGCCGCGAAAAACTCCGCGGTCTCATTCGCACGGATGGGTTCTTGCCTGTAGCCGCGATCTGCCGACGCCTCGGAATTTCGGAGGCCACCGCGCGCCGTGATCTCGCCGCCGTCGCCGCCAACGGCCATATCACCCGCACGCGCGGCGGCGCGCTCGCCGACTACAACGCCTCATTTGCGTCACTGGGAGAGCGCGCGACGCGTGCGCGTTCCGCGAAGGATCGCATCGCGGTGGCCGCGGCATCCCGCGTGCCGCGTACCGGCACGGTGTTCCTCGATGCCGGCACGACCATCCAGGCACTCGGACGTCAGTTGCTCCGCCGGCGCGACTTCGAAGGTCTCAAAGTCGTCACGAACAGTCTCCCGATCGCCACGATGCTGGGCGGCGCACCAGGTGTGGAACTCCACGTCTTGGGCGGCACATTCCTGCATCGTCAGGCCGTGTTGCTTGGTAGCGACGCCGTGCAATCCCTGCGTCATTGGAATTTTGATGCAGCGTTTCTGGGTGGCGAAGGTCTCGTGCCGGGCGGCGTCACCAACTCACACGAGGACATTGCTGCGTTCCAACACGCGGTGGCCGAACGCAGCGAGCAGGTCTTTTTCTGTTTGGATGCCACCAAACTGGGCCGCAGCACGCCGCATCGCGTCATGCCGTGGACCAAGTCCATTCATCTGATCACCAATGCGAGCGAGTCTGCCTTGAAAGCCGCCGGACTCAGCCTACGCCCTCAACAAATGGTTTTCACCCACTAACCTCATGCCTACCCATCGCTACGTTAACTTCCTCTGGGACGACGCCAAGGCCGCTTCGCTCGATCCTGTCGGCCGCCTGATCTATCGGTCCAATTTGCTCGGCAGCGACCAGCGCATCACCAACACCGGCGGCGGAAACACGTCGGCCAAGATCATGGAGAAAGATCCGTTGAGCGGTCAGTCCACCGAAGTCCTCTGGGTCAAAGGCTCCGGCGGCGATCTGCGCACCAGCACACGCGAAAATTTCTCGTCGCTCTATCAGGAGAAACTCATCGGGCTGCAGACGATCTACGCCGCGCGTCCCGACAAGGGCCTGAAGGCGCAAGGCGAAGACGACATGGTCGGGATGTTCTCGCACGCGACGTTCAATCTGAACCCACGTGCGTCCTCGATCGACACGACGCTGCACTCGTTCCTCCCGGGCAAGCACGTCGATCACATGCACCCCAACGCGATCATCGCCATCGCGGCATCGAAGCACTGTGAGAAGCTCACGCAGGAGATCTTCGGCGGCGAAATGGCCTACGTTACCTGGATGCGCCCCGGCTTCGAACTCGGCCTCGCCATGCAGGCGATCGAGCAGAAAAATCCGAAAGTTCGCGCGATCATGATGGGCCAGCACGGCTTCATCTCCTGGGCCGACGACGAGAAACAGTGCTATGCGGATACGCTCAACTTCATCGAGAAAGCGTCCGCCTACATCGAGCAGAAATACGCCGCCAAGGGTGGTGACGCCGCCGCATTCGGGGGCCAGAAATACCAGACGCTGGAAGAGGGAAAACGCCGCGCCGCGTTCTCCGCGATTCTGCCGTGGTTGCGCGGCCAGGTCTCCAAAGAGAAGCGCTTCATCGGCACCATTCAGGACGACGCCAGGATCCTGCGCTTCGTCAACTCGAAGGACGCCGCCCGTCTCGCCGAATTGGGTACGTCGTGCCCCGACCACTTCCTTCGCACGAAGATCAAGCCGCTCTACGTTGATTGGAATCCGCAGACGGAAGACGCCGCGGCGTTGAAGAAGAAGCTGGCCGATGCGCTGGAGTCCTACCGCAAGGACTACGCGTCGTACTACGCGAAGAGCAAACACGCGAACTCGCCGGCGATGCGCGACCCGAATCCGACGGTCGTGTTGATTCCCGGTCTGGGCATGATCGCCTGGGGCAAGGACAAGTCCGAGTCCCGCGTGACGGCCGAGTTCTACAA
Source organism: Opitutus sp. (assembly GCA_039930205.1). GTDB lineage: Bacteria > Verrucomicrobiota > Verrucomicrobiia > Opitutales > Opitutaceae > Opitutus. The sequence goes on from JBDSPT010000233.1 coordinate 2,976, forward strand.
CTGCGCCGTGGAAGTCATGCGCGGCGCGGAGGCGATCGACCAATACATCGCCCTGCCGCAGCAAGAAGCGTTTGATATCGAGTACTGGCTGCTCGAAGAAGCGAAGCTCAAGCGCATGCCAGCCGAGAAGGAGCTCGCCCGTCAGGTCATCGTCGTGATCGGGGCCGGCTCCGGCATCGGCAAGGAAACCGCCCATCGGCTCGTACGCGAAGGCGCGCACATCGTGTCCGTCGACCTCAACGCCGATGCCGCCAACGGCACAGCCAAGGAAATCACCGACAAGTATGGCGTCGGTATCGGCGTGGCCGGTACGGGCATTTCGAACTGTGGTCCGGCGGTTGGTCTCTCGGCCAACATTACCGATCGCGCCTCCATTCGCCGGATGCTCGATGACGTGGCTCTCGCGTACGGCGGATTCGATTCCATCGCGGTCACGGCCGGCATTTTCGTGCCGAGCGATACGACCGGACATATTCCGGACGACAAATGGGCGCTCACCTTCAACATCAACGTGACCGGCAGCTATCTCGTCGCTGACGAAGCCGCCAAGACGTGGAAGGAACAGGGACTGCGCGGGAACCTCGTGCTCACGACCTCCGCCAACGCCGTCGTCGCGAAGAAAGGTTCGCTGGCTTACGACACGTCGAAGGCCGCCGCGAATCATCTCGTGCGTGAACTCGCCGTGGAACTCGCACCGCTCGTACGCGTGAACGGCGTCGCTCCCGCAACGGTGGTGCAAGGCTCCGCGATGTTCCCCCGCGATCGTGTGATCGGATCGCTCGCGAAGTACAACATCCCCTACACCGAAGACGAAGCCACGGACTCACTGGTGAAGAAACTCGCGCAGTTTTATGCCGACCGAACCCTCACGAAATCGCCAATCACTCCGTCGGACCAAGCCGAGGCGTACTTCCTCCTCGTCACCAGCCGCCTGAGCAAGACCACCGGACAAGTAATCACGGTCGACGGCGGCCTGCACGAGGCGTTCCTGCGGTAAGCGGAGCGCTCAAATCGGAATTCCTCGAGGAGCCGAGGCACCAAAGCCCTGGGCGAAAGCTCGGGGCTTTTGCTTGGGATCCGATTTTGAACACGGGTCAAGGAGACTAAACAGAGCAGCAGACATCGTCCTCTCCAGCGTGGTCGCCGTTCGAGTTCGAGCAGAGAGGTTCGGGCCTTTGTCTTCGACCCCCCCTTTTTTCTTCTTCCGGGCTGAGTGCCCTCCGTCACCTCCGTGTTTAAAACCAAACCGCTCGCTCTTCTGCACGGCCCGCCCCGCCACGCCGGTCAAGTTCGCACCCGCCGCTCGCACGGCGGGCGACACTCGATTCATGTGCAGCCCCTTGCGCCTCGCCGATT
>JBDSPT010000234.1:0-8902 GCA_039930205.1 Opitutus sp.
CGCACCACCAGCAGTCGCCGCCGGGCCCAATCCTCCTGCGGCCGCTCCCACGCCCCTTCGATTTCCTTCACCAATTCTACTCCGAGCGGCGGTAATTTGCGGGCCATTCCACTTTACCTACACTACGCCGGCCCAACTTTAAACTATAAAAGCTACAGGCGATTGGTATTACTATCCGCGTAGTAGATGCCAACGCCCGGAAACACTTTCGCAAGGACGCTCCAGGAGAGGAGATCCGTGTTACCCCGGCGGTTGGTGATGGTCGTCTCCGGGCTGGCCAACTCGTTAACGACATCGGTCTTCGTACCGAGCACGGTATAGCTGCCAGAGACAAAGAGCCTCTCCTGAAACAGGCGAAATTGCTGGGACAGGAAGGCGTTGGCCGTCGTCTCAGTACTCTCCTGCTTGAAGTTCGGCGGCGCGACAACAGGTTTGCTGCCGTAGACCGGGGCGTCGATGTTGATAGGCGCGATCGGGGAATCCTGATTTTGGGCAAGGTAGGTCTGGAAGTCTGCAGTAAACCCGAAGACGCTGGTGCTGGCGAAGAGATCGGTCTGCTTCGCCAGGACATAAATGTTCTGCAGATTGAAGTGATGTGTCCAAGAGCGCTCGACCCGACCGCCCCGGTTGTAGGTGCGGCTGGGCGCCGGGAGGGGTGTGCTGGTGAAAGGCGCGACTTGCAGGAAACTCACACCCGTGACCCACCTGCCGGTCTTCGGGTCCCGATCGCCAAAGTTATTCCCGGAGTTGAGCAACTGCTGGTTACCCCCGCGGCCATACACCCCGTTGATCGACAGCCGTCCAGAAAAGTCGTCGCTGAACTTGGCCAACAGGTTGGAGAACACCTGATGCCGGAATTCGAAGCGCGCCTGTTCCTCCTCTTGCAGGGAACGGGTACGGGGGACGCCGGCCAGCATGACCGCCTCATTGTCCGAATTCGAACGGGGATCCACCGGGTAACCGAGGAACGGCGGCCTCTTCCAATCAAGATAGAGGTACTTCACCGTCAGCTCCACGGTCGGGGAGATCCGCCACGTCATCATGGGCATGACGACCAAGCTCTTGGTGAACGTGTTGTCGTGATAGCTCTCAGAGTCTTCCCGGGCGAAGACCATCCGATAGGCGAACTTGCTGCCGTCGCTTAAAGGTCCGGTGAAGTCGCCCTCGAGCCGGTTAGCGTCGTACTGGCCCAACTGCAGTTTGAGAGAATTCTCCCGTCGGAACAGCGGGCTCTTCGTGACGACGTTAATCGTGCCACCAGCGGGGCCGCTGGGATTAAGGATGGAGTTCGGCCCCTTTACCACCTCGATCCGGTCCACGATCGCCGGATCGGCGCCGGCCTGGGCGAGAAAATAGAAATTGTCGATCAGTCCGTTGTCGGTCTGGAAACCGCGGAGGGTGATCCGATCGACCGCGCCGGGAAGCGTCGACTCCGAGACGCCCGCCGCATACTTCAGCGCATCGAAGATGCGACCGGTACCTGCGTCGTCGATCAGTTCGCGCGGGATCACGCTGACCGACTGTGCGGTGTCAGCAATGGATGTAGCAATACGGCCCGAACTCACGGACTGGGTCGGCTGGTATCGCGATGCCCGTTCCCCTGAAACGGAGAAGGGCGTCAATACGATGACCTCATCCGCGGGGGCGCTTCCGTTGGAGGCGGCGTTCTGTCCACGTGCCTCGGATCCGATCAGACTGGCAACGGCGAACAAGGCCGTGAATAGATGTTGGTTCTTGGTTCTCATGGTGGGGGCGGTTCTGATTTTACGCGGAATCGCGTAGTCCAGGCAGATTTTGGAGTGCAGGGGTCGCATTTCGACTCCGAGCGAAAACACCTTTATCCGTAGCCCCCAAACAGTATCTTATGCTACGCGTAGAATGCCGGCGTTTCTGATTCACAATTTTTCGGATGCTCATTCAACCGAGCGTGCCGCGTACGATTCTCCCCCGCGTCTTTGTTTCCGATCTCTCCCCTTCCCCGTGAAAAATCCAGTTCCACCGTCCATCCGAGATATAGCAAAGGCCGCCGGGGTTCACTTCACGACCGTCGGTCTAGCCCTGAATAATTCTCCCCGTCTTCGAACGGAGACTCGCGAGCGAATAAAATCCATCGCTGACAATATGGGCTATCGCTCAAACCCATTGGTGAGTGCGTTGATGACAAATCTGCGCGCGAGGAGGAAGCGAACCCGATCACTCGTTCTGGCTTTCCTTTCAAATTCCGATGATCCGTCTCAAGAGCATCTGGTTGGGACACCTCTGCTGTACTTCGAGGGCGCACTCGAACGTGCACAACTTCTCGGATACAATTTGCAGAGATTTAACCTGGCTCAGGCTGGATACACTCATGAACGCTGGAACAAGATCCTATTTTCGCGAGGTATTCGGGGAGTAATCTTAACCGCTTTTCACAACGTAATCGACAAGGTAAATTTAGATTGGAGTCAGTTCTCGGTCGTCAGAATAGGGCCTAATCCAAAGAATCCTCATTTTGACACGGTCATCAGCAATCAATCTCAAATTGTCCGGGTTGGTTTCCGGCAGGCGATCATGCGAGGTTACACTCGTGTTGGCCTCGTCGTGGTGAAGCGAGTTGATGACCGACTGGGAAATGCATTCCTCGCAGGCTATCTGTTAGAGCAATCACTTCTCCCGCCAGCGCGGAGGCTAATTGCTCATACTCCCGATCAATTCAATTTTTCAGAATTCAGGGATTGGTGCAAAAGCCAGTCTCCCGACGCCATTCTCTGCCTCGGTGCGTGGCACGTTTTCCCGTGGCTGGCAAAATTGCGGCTGAAAACTCCACGGATCGGTTTCATTGATCTGGATCAGAACGACCCCTCGGGGAAAGTTGCCGGAATGCGCAAGAATCACAAATTAATTGGAGCAACGGCAGTCAACCTTGTCACAGAGATGCTGCAGCGAAACGAACAGGGAATACCCGACTTCCCAAAACTCACCCTTGTCGCTGGAAAATGGATGGAGGGGAAAACGGTCAAACCCCTGCCTCCTACAGCGGAAGATCCCAGCGATTTCTTTGGATAACGATTGAGTTGCCGGTTTACCTCCGCGGAGTTCACGCAGCCTCCCTGCCGCCCGAATCAGATGGGTGAGACTTGAGGGAACACGAGCTGCCACGGCTCACCCCGCTGGCAACTCATCCGTTACTTGCCTAATCAAGTAAGAGGACCTGCATGTACGCTCTTTCCCAATACAACGGCTGGCGTTCTCCGAACGCTCCAGCGGCGTCTAACCTGGCGCGCTCAAGCTGCACGCCGACAGGCCCGGAAAGTCGCATCATCCGCGATGCACAGTTGCGAACGGGGCACAGGACTCATGCAGCGTCCTCGGAGAAATGAGTCTCGGGCTGGTTGAGGTATAAAAGGACGAGTCCCATGACTGTGAACATCCGCAGGGCAGGCCCCAGTCCGGTCCACTTGCTTGATTGCCACATGAGAAACCACTCACCACCCACGGTGATGAAGGCTAGGAACCAAAGCAGCATGCCGAGCGTCAGGCCCACCAAGGCCCATTTTTTCGCAACCGGCCAAACCGCCCTGGGAGCCCGCCTTGACTGCCAGAGTCGCCACGCCCCCAGCGCCAACAGACCGCCGCAGGCCGCCTCCCAACCAATGATGGACGCGTAAAAGACGTGATACACAACCGGACTATGGATTGAACGCCAAAGACCCGAGTTGCCCGGGAAAGTCGTGTCCATGCCCAGCACGTGTTCCACGAGCTGATAGTTACTGTTGTAGTCTGTCAGGTTGTTGAAAACGGCGAGCGACATGTAGAGCGCGCAGGATGCAATCAGCGCGGTTTGTCAGAGTCGGTTGGTCATGGGGTGGAATTTGGTCAAGGGGTGAAATCCATCAGGCCGGCGGCTCGCAATTCGCTAAAATCGGGCGGCACCGGCGCATGGATATCCTCGTGGTCAATGCAGCGGCGGGCCGCACCTGGTCTGCTGAGCAGTTCGCTGAAGCTTCGGGCCTCGAAAACGACGAGCCGACCCGCGGCTCCTGGTGCGATGCGACCCAAATCCGGTCGACCCACGAGATCGGCCGCCGTGGTGGTCACGACGCGCACCGAATCGCCGAGATTGGCGTCAAGGTGGGCCAGCCGCAGCGATTGCACATAGACCTCCAGTGCGTCCAGATCACCGTAGGGATAAAAGGCATCGCGGACGTTGTCGCTGGCGCAAGCCACCGGGACGCCTGCCTCCAATAGATCGAGGATGGGGGCGAGGCCCCGCCACTGCGGCGCCTGCGCTACCGCTTGCAGGCGGCGGTCCTGCAAATGGAGGTTGCACAGTGGCAAGGCGATGATGCCGATGCCCGCCCGCTTGACCAAGCCAATCGTCTCCTGCTGGCGTGCCGCCGGTTGAACCGAAAGGCTGCAGCAATGCCCACAGACGACCGGCTGGTCAAATTGCAGTCGCAGGACGCTCTCGGCCACGACGCGCAGGCATTCCGAGGCTGCGTCGCCGTTCTCATCCACGTGAAGATCGATCCCGATCTGTCGCTCGCGGGCGATGGCGAGGAGTCGTTCTATCCGTCGCGGCAACTCGGGCGACATCACAAAGAATCCCCCCAGCGCCTCCGCCCGGTGCTGCACGGCGATGTCAGCCAGTTGTTCACCCCGGGCGGAGTCGTAGTCAGCACCGCCGCAGAGGGCGACCGATTGCAATTCCACGCGACCCTGCCAGGCCGCGCGCAACTGGTCCATGACCGTATGCCGCTCTTCTGCGGTGATGATGTTCGCCACGACGTGGGTGCGCACCAGCCGCGTGCCATGCGCCCAGGCCGAACGCAGCGCGAAATCGGCCCGCAGGAGGATATCAGCGGAGGTTTGCCGGGGATCATCAGCCGCCAGGGTCCGCAGCGCGTCGCCAAAAGAGTGACGCCGGTTCGGCGCCCGACACCAGGTGTGGGCCCGGTCTAGGTGGGTATGCGCATCCACGAAAGCGGCCAGCACGAGCCGTCCCTCCAGGTCAATCGGGTGACCCGGACCGAGGGCAGCCGGACCGGCCGGCTCCACCCTGCACCAGCTTCCCGTCAGCCAGCGTCAGATCGCACAAGACCGCTGGATCGAGTGGATCCCAAGGCTGACTGGTAAACGCCGCCGGCAGCAGCGTGGCCGGCACCCGGGCACGGCGCAGAATAAGGGGAAGGGTCATGCAGGATAACTATCCGAGCAGAGCATCTCACGGCCGAGTTGGGCGGGCGAACTACAGCCGGAGAGCGCCAGCGTGAGGTCGAGCTCGGCGGCGAAATTATCGAGGACCCAGCCAACGCCGCTCTCGCCGGCGGCGGCGAGGCCGTAAACGCAAGGGCGGCCGAGGCCGATGTAGTGCGCACCTAGTGCGAGGGCTTTCACGGCGTCGGCACCGGAGCGGATGCCGCTATCGAGCCCGATTTCCAGACGGCCGGCGACTGCTTCCACAACGGCGGGGAGCGCGGCAATGGCGGAGATGCTCCCGTCCACCTGGCGGCCGCCGTGGTTGGAGACGATCAGGCCCTGCACGCCGGCGTCCACGGCACGGCGGGCGTCGTCCGGATGGAGAATGCCTTTCAGGGTGATGGGGAGTTTAGTTTGCGCGCGGAGCCAAGCGAGGTCGGCCCAGGTGATGGCGAGGTCGTTGAATACGGTGAGAAAATGTTCTACGGCGGCTTTACGGTCAGCCTCGGGCGGTGCGGCGAGAGCGGCTCGGAAGACGGGGTCGCTGGTGTAGTTGGCCATGCCCTTGCCGAGAAGAAACGGGTTATGGCCGAGGTCGAGGTCGCGCGGGCGCCAGCCGAGGAGGCGGGTATCGAGGGTGACGACGAGGGCGGAGAAGCCGGAGGCCTCGGCGCGGTGGATGAAGCTGCAGGTGAGCTCGCGGTTGCTGCTCCAGTAGAGTTGAAAAAAGCGCGGTGCGTCGCCCATGACAGCGGCGACATCCTCGATGGTGCGGGAGGACTGGCAGCTGAGCGCGAAGGGAATGCCGCGGGCGGCGGAGGCGCGGGCGGCGGGGAGTTCGCCTTCGGCGTGGTAGAGTTCGTGGAGCCCGATGGGGGCGACGATGAGCGGGGCAACGGAAGCTTGACCGTGAATCGTCGTGGCGAGGGAACGCGTGGAGATGTCAGTGAACATCCGTGGGACAATGCGCCAGCGGGCGAAGTCGGCGCGGTTGGCGGCGACGGTTTCCTCTTGGCCGGCGCCGCCGGTGTAGGCGAAAGCCTCAGGCGGGAGGGCGGCAATCGCGCGGGCCCGAAGTCCCTCGATTGAGACCGGCAGGGCGGGAGCGCCGTGGTCGCGGCCCTCCTGATAGATTTTCATCTGCTGGCCGACGCCGAAGCGGCTGGGGTCGGAGCTCATGGCGCGACGACGACGAAGGGGTTGAAGGAGTAGGTGTGCATTTTCCCGGGATTACAAAGCCCCTTCGGATCGACCGAGGCCTTGAGCGCGTGGCGGGCGGCGGTGCCTTCGGGGGTGGTGGCGGTGAGGTGGTAGGTGTGGGTGTTGCCGACGGACAGGCCGATGGCACGGGCGTGGGCGATGATTTCGTCGAAGCGCCCGGCGGTTTTGTAGACGATGAGCGGAATGCCGCCGACAGCGATGGCCTCGGGCTTGGCGTTGGGACCGACAGCGCGGGCCGGATCGCGGGCGCCCCATTCGAGGTGCATCAACACTTCGCTCGGATACCGGGTGATGAGATCGGTGATCTGGGCGCGGAAGTTGTCGCCGAAGCCGACCTGCACGTAGGTGATGGCCGGGTCGGTCTTCATGGCCCACAGCGTGGTGTGGTTGTAGGTGAAGTCGGAGAGGAAGGGCGGCTTGGGCGGATCGGAGAGCGGGCGGTTGTAGGTAATGGTGAGGCCGGCGGCCTCGGCGGAGGCGACGATCTCGGCGGCCTGACTGCGGTCGGGCATGAGGAAGCTGACGTGTTCGCCCTCGCGGATGGATTTTTTGATGGGCTTGAAGAACGACGGGATGGGCCACTGGAACTGGGAGGCGACGCGCTTGCGCCAGGTGCCGTTGCGCATGGCGGCGTCGGTCCACTCGAGAAGTTTGTCCCAATCGGGATGGCTGAAGGCGACCTGATCGTAGTCGAGCTTGGGGGCGAGGCGCATCTCAATCTCGATCATGATCCCGGTGGTGCCGAAGGTGCGCAGGGCAACCATCGCGGGCGGGCCCTCGTAACGAAGCGTGCGGGGCTCGGCCTCAAGGGTGAGGATGGTGATGGATTTCACCGTGTCGCCCGAGCCGATGCCGCCCCAGCGCACGCCGCCGATGCCGCCGGCGCCGCCGCCGAAGAAACCGCCGAGCGTGGCCTTAACCCAAGTGGAAGGGTAGCACCGCAGTTCCCAGCCGACGGCACGGGCTTGAGTCTCGATGGTGATGAGCCGCGCGCCGGGCTCAGCGCGCACGACGCCTCCATCGAAGGAGTGAATGCGGTCCAGGCGGGAGGTTTCGATGACGACGCCGCCGTAGATCGGCATGCACTGGCCATAATTGCCGGTGCCGCCACCGCGAGGAGTGACGGCAACGCCGGCGCGGAAGCAGGCGGCGATGACGGCGCGGAGTTCGGCGAGGGTTCCCGGCTTCGCAACGACATCAGCGCGCTTGTCGTCGAGAAGGGGCCTGAGCGCGGGCGAATACCAGTAGAAGTCCCGCGACAGGGTGGTGAGAGAGTCACCGCTCTCGACGAGGTTGTCGGAGCCCAAGAGGGCGCGGAGTTCATTGCGGAGGAAATCGGGAAAGGCGGGCATCGTGGTGAGAGCGGGAGAAGAAAAAAGGAGGTGGTTGCGCGGAACAGCTAGCAGGCGGCGGGCGATACCAGACGAATGCTGGAACGGTGGCTCGGGGAGCGGATTCGGAGGGCGCGAGCCAGACCCGCACGGTGGGATGACTGGCGTTTCATCATGAAGCCCCATCAACCAGCAGGACGGTTCCCGTGGACGCCCGGGCCGAGGCGAGGAACACAACCTCTTGGGCAATCTCTTCCGGGCGCCCGATCCGACCAAGCACATGGAGCGAGTTAGCCCGTGCGATATACGCCGTGGGGTCAGGGCTGTCGGCCAGTGTTTGAAGGGTGAATCCGGCATCAAGATCGTCGGGAACGATCGCATTAAACTTGGTCCCATCGGCCGCTCGACCTTGCGCGATGGAGCGTGTAACGCTGGCCACCGCACCCTTCGAGACAGTATAGGCAAACCCCACCTCGCTGCCGATATACGCGCTCACACCGGTAAGATTGACGAACGCGGTTCCAACACCGGCCCTCCGCAGATGTGACCCTGTGTGCTTGGTGGCGAGCCACACGCCCTTGACGTAAACGCCCATCAGCGGATCGAAGCCGGCCTCACTCATCTCATCCACCCGGCCCCTGCAGAGTAAACCAACGGAGTTGAGGAGCAGCGAGACCTGGCCGTGCCGCTGGACCACAGCCCCGAGCGCGGCAGCAATCTCCGCTTCGCGGGTAATATCAGCCACGTGACACTCACGTCACCTCCCGCTGTTTCCAACTCCGATTTTAACGCAGCCATGGACCCGACGTTACGGTCTGCCCGAGCAACGGATGCTTCCACTGCGACAAAGAGTCCGGCTATGTTGGAGCTGATACCGCCTGCTGCGTCGGCAATGAGACCAAGGTTGTCCCTTAAGTTCATTCATAATGGAGAGATAATGTTAATTAAATTGGAGCAGGTGGCCGGAAAAATCATGCCCCTCCCTGCGTTGCCGTACCAAGCTGTACTCACACGTGTTCATAAAAGATTCATCATATTAGCCGCACCTGCTGGCGCATGGCTCGCATCTCGCTGACGGGCGCTTGGCGTCGTTTACTTATCGCAGTCGTGCTTGGATCAACGGTAGCCGGGCAAATACTTTTTTTCGGCCGCGAACATTTCCAGTGTCATGG
>JBDSPT010000235.1:0-7904 GCA_039930205.1 Opitutus sp.
TTCTCCCGCAGGATGTCCGGCATCCAGTCGCGGACCACCCACCCGGCAATGGCCGGGAGCGTGAAATACAATACGAGCAAAATGAAATTTCGGTTGGTGAGCAGTCCTTGCACCACCCCCATGCGTGGAGCAGCGACGCTGACGTGCTCCTCGGCTGAGACCTCATCGCGACGTCGATTTCGCAACAGGAAGAAGAGCGGAATCGCGTAGATGACTCCGAGCAGGCCACACGTGGAAAATGCCCAGCGCCAGCCGTGTTCCGGCGAATCCGCCACGTACCCGGCGAAACCGCCGCAAATCTGGCCGATGTAAATTCCCACCTGATGCACCCCGATCGCTCGTGATCGCGTATTACCGGGATGAAAATCTGCAATCAAGGCGAGTGCCGCCGGCATATAGAACGCCTCACTCACTCCCATCAGCGCCCGCACCGAAATCATTTCATGGTAGCTCGTGACGTGCCCCGTCCACCACGTGACGACCGACCACGTCAGCAAGCTGAGGCCAATCACATGCCGCTTGCTCACCCGGTCCGCAATGTACCCGCCAAACGGACTCAACAGAGCATAAGTCCACTTGAAACTTCCGAGCACCAGCCCCCAGTCCGCGCGATTGGCGATGCTGGGGATGTCAGTCACCATCGACCCCTTCATCGTCGCCAGCATCTGGCGGTCGAGATAGTTCAGCAGCGCCACGGGCGCGAGGATCGCGACCACGAACCACGCGTATTTTCCAATTGAGTACGGCTGTTGTTTCATGGCTTAGAACTTCCCGGGATCCAGCACCACATGTTTGATCTTCACCCGTCCCCACGTGTAGCTCACATGAACGAGTCCATCTCGCGACTGAATCACTGCAGGATAGGCATAGCCGTCTTTGAGCGGTTCGTCTTCAAGTACGATGATGTGCTTCCACGTCGTGCCGTCTGCCGAGATTGCGATATCGAGCGGCCAGCGAACGCCCCAATTCTCGTTCGCTTCCGCGGGTTCCACGGTCGCACCGCCCAGCGCTTCCGCCTTGGTGCTGCCTGGACCCTGTTTCGGACCATCCCGATGGTTGTAAACGACGATGTGCCGTCCGTCCTTCAACGTGACCGCATCGATTCCGGAGTTCGGCGCAAACAGGCCGCTCGGTTGCAGCGGGGTCCACGTGCGACCGGTGTCGGACGACCAGCTGGTCGCGATGGTCATTTCCTTGGACCGACACAGCAGCTGAAATCGGGAATCTGAATGCACGAGGATCGCGGGCTGGATGGCATTGAACCGTCCGCCACCATCCAGCGACTCCGTCACGTTCCATGATTTTCCCTGATCGGAGCTGCGTTCCAAGTGAACGCGCCACCCGTCCAGCCGATCCTCCGTGCTCGATCCGCTGAGCCAGGTCCCGTCCACCAACTCAATTGGCTTGTTCTTGATCGGACCCAGCACGTGCTCCGGCAGCCGCCGCGGTTCACTCCAGGTGCGGCCGCCATCGGTCGACGTGATGACCATTCCCCACCATCGCTGCGGCGAGGCGCCGACTTTATAGAAAAGCTGCAACGGACCGCGCGTCGGTTGAAACAGCACCGGATTCCAACACGGGTAACGCTTGCGATCGCGTTGCATTCCGTCCGCGACGTTCACCTCAGGCGTCCATGTCCCGTTCTCCCGGCGAGAAACCCAAATTGAAACATCGGGATGACTTTCGCGGGTGCCGCCAAACCAGGCAGCGACGAGCGAGCCGTCCGACGTTTCCACGAGCGTTGAGGCGTGACATTGCGGATACGACTGAGGCTCGTGGATGAACTCTGCGCGCACGATCGCCGGATGAGACGGTGAGCCCAACGCGTGGGCCAGAGACAGAGTCGCGAGCATTGCGACGTGGACCCAGATCCGTTTCATCACCGCGGAGCTGAAGCCAGGACAGGCGTGCGATCGATTTGCCACTCGTCCAATCTGGAGCGCAGTTCCGCTACGATCTCAAGGTAAACGGCCTTGGACCGAGGAGAGACCACGGCCTTCGGTTCACCCGGGGCAAGACCACGCGCTTCCATTCCCGCCGCGACATTCAGAGGAAAAGTCAGCCGGTCGATGATGCGCGCGATCTCCTTCAGTCGTTCGAACGTGGGGCTGACCTCGCCCGCCACGCCTTCATGACATACGCGGTAAAGATGCACCATCAACTCGGGAGCGATGTTGACCAGCCCTCCGATGCAACCCACCGCGCCGAGTCCGAGCACTTCGGGCAGCCGAATATCCGAGCCGGAGAAGACCGCGAAGTTCTTTTCCCGACTGAGTTGCACGAGATCCTTGTGATAGGCGAACTCGCTCCCGCTCTGTTTAATTCCCGCCATCTGCGCGCGATCAGCAAACGCCGCCACGGTTTCGAGATTGATGCGTGAACCCGTCAACTCGGGGAAATTGTACAGAAACGTCGGCAGCGACGCCGCCTCCGCCGCGTGGAGGAAATGCGCGAGCAAATCGTCCTGCGACGATGGATAAAAGCCCGGCGCCATGATGGCGATCGCCGGCAAACCGATCCGTTGAGCAAAGCGACCGAGCTCCGCCACTGCGTGAGGGCGGATGTCACTCACATTCGCAATCACCGGCAGCGGCGCGGCGAGTTCGGCCACCGTTGCGAGAGCGCGTTTCCGCTGCTCGAGATCAAATTGCGGAAACTCTCCGGTGCTGCCCAATGCGAGCACCCCGTGCACGCCGTGCTGCTTGAGAAAAGCCAGGTTGGCGGTGAGCTCACGGACCAGGAGATTGCCTTGCGCATCGGTCGGCAGCCAGAGCGCTGCGAGAATGCCCTTGCGAGGATAGGAAGCCGAAACAGTGGAAGCCATGTCAGAAGGAAAGCCGTGGAAGGTAAGTCGGGAGAAAGGCGTCGAGCCGTGGAACGTCAGGACTGACTCATTTCCATTCGCCGCCGCCCCCGCCGAATTCGCGGCGGGTCGCCGCCGAAAACCGGGCGCCCGCTTTCTTCATTCGCGCGAGCGTATCTGGAAACGTATGACCGGAACTGTCCGTTCCCGGCGGAATCACCGTATCGCACTCATTGTCGTCCATGAGGCGCGCCGCGCCAAGCAGCCGCTTTTCTGCGTCTTTGGGAATAATGATGAACCCGTGTTTGTCGGCGTGAATGAGTTGGCCAGGCTTAACCACCGTGCCAAACACCGCGACCTCGCCACCCCACCGCAGCGGCCAGCAGTGCGCGTGACTGACCGAGAGGCGCCGTGCGAGCGCTTTGAAGCCGACGCTTTTCATCTCATCGAGATCACGAATCGCTCCGTCAGTAATCGTGCCCACGCAACCCAGAGCGCGCGCGTTACTCGCGCCGACCTCGCCCCAGATCGATCCATAACAAAGCGGCTGATCCACGTCCTGAACAATCACGATCTTCGGTCCCGCAACCGAGGCCAGATACTCGCGATACTTCGCGAAGTTCTCCGGCTCATCTTGTTTGGGCCGTGGATCGCTCCCGCTGATTACGACCGTCATCGCATAGCCAACCATGGGTCCCATCTCGGGCATGAAGTCGCGCGTTTCGTCCCGATTGACGATCGTGAGCGGATCAGCATGGCTGATCTGTTCGAGCGCGTTGGCGATCGTGGGCGTATTCCAACGCTTCAGCTTCAGCAGTTGTCCGGGCGCGAGTGGCATGAAGAGACGTCAGACGCGCTTACTGGCCGACCGTGCCGCGAGGCGCGAGATAATGAAACCCATCCTCGGTGCTGAAGAGCAGATCGCCGTTCTTATTGCCCATCGAATGGACGATCGTGGGCGCCGTCGAGTGACCGGCGAGAATCTGCGTGGAATGGATCGGACCCATATCCTTATACATCCATTGACCGGCCGAATTCTGACCCATGCCGCGAAGAAAATTAATGTTCACGCTGTTCACCATCAGATCGAGCACGCCGTCATTATCCCAATCGGTAAAGCAGAAGGTCCTGCGACCGCTTGAGCCCGCGAGGCCGACGTTCAATTGCAACGTCCCCGACTCCTTCCGAACAGGACGACCCGCTTGATCGTAACCCGAAATGCCTTCGCCCCAGAAAACGCGTTTGCCCGGCATTAGCTGGAGTTTGCCATCTGACGTCTTCTGGCGCTCGAACAGCGCGAGGTAGCCCTCGTGGTCCAACGTCACCAGATCCGGCAGGCCATCTTTGTTCCAGTCGATGGCATACGGCGTACAACGCCACTCGATGACCAGCTCCTTCGGTTCAGGATTCCACCAGTTCCACGCCGGCTTGGGGGCCGGACCGTTCCACTCCACTTCGACCAGCGCCGAGGCCGCAAACTTGGGCTCCGTCTTGGATCCAATGTTTCGATACCAGTAAACTTTCCCCCAAACGTCGCTCGCGATGATGTCGATCAACCCGTCGAGATCCCAGTCTGCCGTCGAGACATTGACGTAGCCCCATTTGGTCTCGCTCGGTCCCTGGACGTCGCCGGCGTAGCCTGCCTGGATATGAATCGTTTGCCCGCCCGCGGCCAGATACACGGGCGCAGCCCAGCGTGTCGGCGTGCCGCCGAGGTTCTTGATGAACCCGATGTAGCCTGCGCTGTTGCCCGCCACGAGATCCTCGAGCCCATCGCCATCGAGGTCGCAGGCTGACGGAGACGACAGCACGCCGAACTTCACCTCATCAGCCATCTGTCGGAAAAACCGTGGCGGCAAAAACTGCGGCATGTTGTCCGCGACCACGCCGGTATTCTCCAAGAACGCGACGCGACCGTCTTCCTGCGCAACGACGAGATCAAGGTGCCCGTAGCCGTTAAAATCAGATTCCACCGGCGAGATCATGCAAAGATCCATCAGCAGCGGGACGCCCCCCAGCGCGAGCTTTCGGCCGGCCGCGTACTTGGGCTCGGTGCGCGTGCCGATGTTCTCGTAGTACGTGAAACCGTCGATGAACTCGCCGCAGATTAAATCCAGCTTTCCGGTACCGCGAAAGTCCCCGAAGCACGGTGAAGGCCGACCATAGACGTCGATCGCCGCTCCGGCCGCGTGGAGTTGAACCGGCTTCGCATACGTCGGCGACTCGTCCGAGCCCGTGTTCTTCAACCAATAGACATAGCCGTGCAGCGGCCCAAATTTCCATTTGCCGTTCGCATCGTAGGTCGGCTCGTTCTTGCCGTTGAACGCACTCGCCCACTTGTACTCACCCCAGTAATCGATGCCGACAATGAGATCGGTCTTCCCGTCACCATCGTAGTCCACCTGCTTCCACTGGCTTGAGCGGATGCCGCTGATACCGGGCTTCGTGAGTTCTGGATCAGACGAGCCAAAAATCTGATCAACCGGAGGCACCTCCAGCTTCCGGGGCTGCTCCAGCGCCGTGCGCTCGAAATCTGGATACACGGCCCCTGGCGTCATGATAACCGGCTTGCCGTTGACGTAGGAGACCTGCGGCGAGTCGGGCGCCTGACCGAGCCGTACCCCCGCTTTCAGCAATGGCAGACCGCTTTCCGGATCCACCGTGCCGGTGTTCTCAAAGAGGTAGACGCCATTGTACGGTTTGCCCGAACCCGAAACAATCAGGTCGATCAACCCGTCGTGATTGTAGTCCATCGGGATCGGCCAGCCCCAAAGTCCCACGCCGACATCAGCGCGCAGACCGGGATTGTTGTACTTGATCCGCTCGAACGGCGGCGCGCCGGCGGCAGCGGACCCGGCGTTCGCGCTCACGATCAGCGCTGACAAACCCAACAGGATACGGGCGGAACGAGGGAGTGGCATGACGAGGGAGGTAACGGAGAGCAGGGGAAAGGAAGTCACGGTCGCGCCGGCGCCCGAAGGAGTCAGCGCGACCGAAGTTTAGAAGCGCGTCGATACGCTGAAGCGGTACGTACGCGGCGCCTGGTCACGGGTGATCACGAACGGATCGTTGCCGATGTTCGTAATCATCAGGTCAGCGGTGTAGGTATGCCACCGGTACGCCACGCCTGCGTCATAGCTGGACTGCGCGTCGGGAATCGCGGTGAGCCCGTAGCCCGTGAGCTGCGTGATCTCGGGGCCGATCGCGGAAATACCTGCTTTGACTTCCCAGCCATGATCGCGGGCGTCGCGGAAGCTGTATTTTGCGAAGGCGTTGAGATTCCAGTCCGGGGCAAAGCGCAGTGGAATTCGTCCCGGATTTGAAGCGGTCGTCCAGCCACGCGTGTTCTGTTGTCCGGTGAAGCCCTGGCTGGTGTCCATCTTCGTATAATTCGCGATGATACTGAGCCGCGGCGTGAGACTGCCGTAGGCGCTGAATTCATAACCCTTCGATTGGGCGCCTTCAATTGCGGTCTGGGTGCCAAAGGTAACGGATTGGCCCTGCGAGAGCCCGTTCGTCAACACGTTCGAGGTGCTGCCGGTCTTGGTCATCTCCCAGTAGTCGGCTGAAAAGGACAGCCGCCCGCCGAGCAGTTCGCCTTTCACGCCGATCTCCTTCAAATCCGTCACCGGACTGACGACAAAAAATTCCGTCAGCCGCGGGTCCCCGGCCAGCAGGCCGTTGTAGCGCTGGATCGAACGCGTGGGATCGGTTTGGATGCTCTTGACCGCGTACAGAGCGAGTCGCGGCGTGATCTTGTACGTGAGTCCGTAGCGGTAGGAATTCAACGTCGTGTCGGCGTTGCTCGCGATCGCACCGGTGACGAGATTGCGCGTGACGATCGAGTCGTGATCGGAGCGCAACCCGCCGGTGAGCAGCAGACGATCCTTGAACAGGTTGAAGTCCTGCTGGGCGTAGATGCCGAAACTGAAGGACTTCGTCCGCGTATAGCCGGTGCGCGGAAGCGTGCTGACCGTCCGTCCGGCGTAGAAAGACTCGTTATAGCCGGCGGCTTTGATCGCCGCCATGTTCAAGGTGTTAAAAGGCGCGTTCGGAATTCCGGCGTAGTTCGCATTGCGGCTGTAGGAGTCGTCGTAGGAATATCCGAACATCGTCGTTCCGCTCACCCAGCTGAGTGGCCGGTATTTGCCGATCAGATCGCCCTGCGTCGTCGTCGCACGGCGCCAGCCATCGCTGCCGGTATACTGGGAGTTCACGATCGTCTTCGTATTGTCCTCGCCCGTGTAGGTAAACGAGTTGCTGCCGAAGTAGCGGATGTTCGCGACTTCGCGGAAAAAGAGCCAGTCGGTGAACTGGTGGGTAAAAAAGAGCGTGGCGTTGGCGATCTTCTCGCGGTCCTCGCTACCCGGACCAGAAATGTTGAAATCGTAGGGCAGGCCCAAAGCGGTGATGGGATCCGTGGCATTGTTGAATATGGGAATCAACCGTCGTGCTTTTTCAGGATACAGCGCGAAGCCGTGACCTTCTTCGCGCGAAGGCGAATTTGAGTCGATCAGCTCGGACACGAACACGAGATCCGTCTTCTCGCCGATCTGCCACTTGAACGACGGATACAGCACCAGATTCTTGGTCTTTTGGAACTGGATATAATCGTCGCCGTCCTCCCACGCTCCCGCCACGCGGCCAGCGAGCTTCTTGCCGGTGCCCAGATTGTAATTGGAGTCGAACTCGAACCGGTTCGTGAATGCGTCGTACTCATTCGTGGCGAGTGAGTATTTCACGAACGTGCTGTTCTTGCCGAACTCAGGCTTCTTCAAAATGAAGTTCAACAATCCCGTACCACCCGCACGGCCCTGGACCGCAGACGGCGGCCCTTTCACCACTTCGAGTCGCTCGTAGCCAACCAGGTCGCGCTTGCTGTTGCCCATCCGTACGCCGTCGACCGCGATGGAACCATTGGTCTCGAAACCACGGAGGTTCACCCCGTCGCCGGAACCGGCGTTGCGATTGCGCACATACACATTCGCGAGATAGCGGAACGACTGGTCGAACGTGGTCGCGCCAACGTCGTTCCAAAATTCCTTGGTCACGATGTCCACGGTCTGCGGAATTTCGATCAGCGGGGTGTTGGTCCGCGTTG